>JAEEKU010000155.1 GCA_016282555.1 Methanomassiliicoccaceae archaeon | reverse complement strand
GCTCGATCCGACTTAACAAAATCATGAAAAAAGCTCCGGCAGCGGAAAATGCCAGAGAATAACGCTTTACGGGATTCGCCATGTCAGCCTGCCGCCTCCGGTTCCGGACGGCGATATGTTATATCGGACAAATATATTGCTCCCGCATGGGAGTTCTGTCGTTCGATGATATCCGGAAGTACCGCATATGTCCCCATGCGTATCATCTTTCGGCAGCTTCCGACGACTGGCGCATCACTCTGGACGAGTGCGTCGATACCGCCGTCCGCAGAACGCTGGCGCGCGCCAACAGCAGGCGCGTGGTCGGCCACAGAATATCCGCCGGAGAGCTGATCCCGGAGTTCAGGGAGGAATGGGCAGCCTGCCTTCAGGAGGCGTGCTCCGGGGAAGATCAGGACGTTTCCGATTTTTTCAGGCGCGGAGAGGAATGCATCAGAGGCTTCGCGGAATCGGTGAAGGATTCCGACGGCACCGAAATAGTATCTTTCGACGTGCGCGGAATCCAGGCTCTTCCCGGAGGAAAGACCGTCAGGGTCTCCATAGACGAGATTTACAGGAGAGGAAGCACCGCGGTCGTATGCAGATACGTCACCCGCCCGGACCGGTTCGACGAGAAAACCGCTTCGGAAGACGCCGAATCCAGAGTTTCCGCGATGTGGGCTTCCGGCAGTTTTCCCGGATTGTCGAGAATCGTTCTTCAATGGAAATTTCTTCCTTCCGGAACCGAAACCGAATGCGTAATCAGAAAGCTTTCCATGGATCGCGCCGCCGAGGAGCTTTCGGACGAGATCGGAATGATACAGTCCGATTCCGATTTCATACCCAGGCCCGGCCGCCACTGCAGAATATGCCCTTACAGAAACCGCTGCGATTCCTTCATTTCCGGACTCAGTACGGACGGATCCGTCAGCGAGTCGGACATCTCCGCTCTGCTGGCCGAATACGCGGATCTCGACGAGAAGATAGAGGCTCTGAAGCAGCGCACGGAGATGCTCTCCGGAAAAAGGGACGCGGTCAAATCGAAAATCATCGCCTATTCGGAATCAACGCGGAAAGACTATCTTTCCGGAGACAAAGTTTCGGTGATAATAACGAGATTCGACAAAGCGGAGCTGCCGAAGGACAAAACCGCCGTAATAGCCCGTCTGAAGGAGACCGGACAGTACGATTCCCTCAGCATGGTCAACTACTCCCGCCTCCGTTCGGATATAGTAAAGGGGATCGCCGATCCTGAAATCCGCAAAATGGCGCAGATAGTCAGGGATATCAGGATCAGGGTCTACCGCAGAGAGCGACGCTCGCAGGGAGATGCCGCAGCTGATGCAGAATATTATCTGCCCTATCGGACAGATTATGCAGAACCTGCGGAGCATCATCCTAAAATCCTCTCCGTTTCCGAGGCTCCCCATCAGAACCGCGATCGTCGCGCTGAGCTCGGCGAGGTACACCGACAGTATGAACGAAGTGTTGCCGAGGCTCTGGAACTCCGCTATCTCGGAGATCGGCTCCAGCATCGATACGCTCATTCCCAGAACCAGAGGCGCGAACAGCATCGACGTCGCCAGCATCATGTCCGTCATGCTCTTCAGGCTGGTTTCGAGATTCTTTCTCATATGGTTCTGGTTCTGGAACTGCCTTCCCAGCGCTATCGAGAGCCTTCCGGAATCGGTGATATCCCTTTCGGAGCATCTGCAGATGTTCGCGAGCGCTATGGAAACGTCTTCGGAGATCGGTTTAATGGATCTGACTATAGCTCTGACGGTGTTTCCCCTGCACAGCGACAGCTCCCTCGAGTAAGAATCGCTGGCCGCCGCGCATTCTTTTCTCGCGGAAATCGCATCGCATGAAGCCTTTTCGAAATTCTCTCCGGAAAGCATCCTGTTTCCCAGATCGAACACCGCATCCCTGAGCCCCTGTTCGCATTCCGCGCGCTTTCTTTCGTTTCCAATATCTCCGTACATCATAGCCAGAGCGAGAACGCATGCCGGCGCCAGGGAGAAAAGGAGCAGGGATTCGGGTTTTTCTCCGAGGGAAAGGTAAACGATCGCGAGAGGAACGGATACGAGCAGCGGAACGGCGCTGCGGATGCCGCTGTTCCCGAAACCGGATCTCAGGAACGGATTCGTGAGCCTCATCCACACGGAAAGAATCAGAATCGCCGCGGGAATAACAGCCAGCGTTACGAAAATGACGGTGCTCTCGTCGAAAGATCCCGTTCCCAGCATTCCGCCGACGCTCATCATCGGAAGGATGGACATGAGGATCATCGGAACGAGGATGCCTATTCCGAAAACAGCCATGCAGGGGGTGTTGAGGGACGCTCCGTAAGCCTCTCCCATGTCTTTGACGGCTTCCAGCGATATGTCGGAGGCGTCTTTGAGCATCCTCGTTCTCTCTTCCGGATTGGACGATTCGGAAGCCGCGATGCACATGTGGATCGCGCGCCTGTATCCCGCGGACGAATCAGGAAGGCGGCGGACGGCATCCGCCAGACAGTCTTTCATGTTTCTGAACGATTTGGTATCGGTTCTTCTGACCACTCCGGAAAACAGTCTTCTGGAAATGCCCGGACCCTCCGACGCTATCATTCTTACGGCGGCGTCCAGGGATCCTCCCGATTCCAGCGACGAAGTCATCATTCCTATGACCGTGGGACATTCGTTGAGCAGTCTTTTGCTGCCTACTCCGCCGATAATATTTTCAGACATCGGCGCCGGCCACCTTCCGTTTCAGCTCGTTAAGCATGGTATCGGCCGAAGCGTCGGCCGGCATTCTGGATACTATTTCGTTGGATACGGAGATCCATTCCGGACCGAGGTATCTTTCATCCTTCTTTCCCAGTTCCGCGAGATAAGAGCGCATGTTGGATCTGGCCCGGATCTCTTTGGAAACCTCGCCTCTGCTGAGCTGGGAGATCTGCATCGCGCGTTTGATCGCCGGGGCATCGAACATTCTCTCCGGGCTGGAGACGTCGATAAACGATCCGGGCTCGGTGCCGGTGCAGACGAGTTCGTTCATCTTTCTTATCAGATTGCCGGTTCTGCGGTCCTTTACGGTTCCCAGAGTGACGATGACATCGGTCGCCATGAACGCCTCGGGAGCGATGCCCATGTCGTGGACGACTCTGTTGTAAACCGATCTGGCCGATTCGCCGTGTATGGTGCCCATGATGGCGCTGCCGGCTTTTCCGGTTCTCATGCTCTGGTACAGGGTGCGCGCCTCCTCTCCCCTCACTTCTCCCATCACTATCGCCGATTCCCCCAGACGGAGAGAGACTCTCAGAGCCTCGTCAGCGCTGGCGCTGGGTCCTCCCTCTCCGCGGTCGCTGACGAGGATAGTCTGTATTTTGTAGCCCATGCTGCGCATCAGTTCTCCCGGAAGTTCTATTGTGTCCTCTATAGTCAGGATACGCTGGGAAAGCGGGAACTCAAGCATCAGGGCGGAGAGGAGAGAGCTTTTCCCCGCGCCTCTGGCGCCGCATACGAGAAATGTGGAACGGTTGTTGACCAGAAACGACAGCAGTCCGGCGGAGCGGGGATCCACGGTCCCGTTGGCGAGCAGCCTCGTCAGCGTCCACGGCCTTACCGAATGCTTTCTGATAGCCAGCGCGTCGCCGTTGGGGCTCATGGGATAGCCCACGACGGTGGCTCTCGCGTCATATTCCCTGAAATCCGTTTCGAGGACGGGACTGGACTGGCAGAATCTCAGCCCGCTCTC
>JAEEKU010000154.1 GCA_016282555.1 Methanomassiliicoccaceae archaeon | reverse complement strand
CGGCGAAAACCGTGATCGGCCCGGACAGCGCGGCGGACGCGGAAGTCACGCCCCAGCGTCTGGAGTATACCGCGTAACGGTATTCCGTTCCAAAAGACATTCCGCGGTCGGTATACTCCGCGTCTCTGGTTTCGGCAACCTGATCTCCGTCCTTCTCGCTCAGAGGAGAGGATCCCGCTTTGCGGATTATGAGGTAAGTGGTATCCGCGGGGGGAGGCGCTCCCATCGAAATCAGAATGTTTCCGTCCCCGCTGCGGGAAACGCTTACGTTCGCGGGCGGAGCGGGGCGGTGGCTGTTGAAATACCCGATCAGCCCGGGATGATCCGAGCACAGGGCCACGAGCTCCACGTACTTGCTTTCAGATCCCGCCGGGATCTCCCTGAATTTCCGGTCGACGTCCGCGATTATGCCGGCATACCGGTCTCTCATCTCCTTGAATTCATCGAGTCCGGGGTATATGCGGAGATAGTCCTCGCATCTTTTCAGGGCGGAGCAGTATTTTCCCGAAGACTCCATCGAGCGAAGATCCCTCATCAGATCCCCGGTCTCTTTCACGAAGTCTTCCGCCTCTTTGAGAAGAGATTTGTCCGCGAAATCCTCGTATCCCTCGAATCTCGGGAGAACCGCCTTCACGGATCCCATATTTCCTTTTCTGATATCCTCCCTGAGACCCTTCTCAAGAGAAGGAATGTCCGACAGGAACGAGAAGTCGAGTCCGCATCCTTTGCAGTGGATGTTGGAGGAATTGTTCCTCACTCCGCACCTGGGGCACTTCACGGCCATCGGCTTGTTGCAGTAGGGGCAGAAATTGGTATCTTTGTCTATCCGGAACCTGCATCCGCAGAATCCGCAGGCGGCGTATTCTCTGGAAACTTTGGAGAAGTCGGCGAGAATTCCCTTCGAAAGGCAGAACCTCTCCAGTTCGCGGAGAGCCTCGTCCGTATTCACTCCCTTCCCGGCGATTCTGGAGTTGATCAGGGAAGCGATAGTGCGGTAATCCAGCGACGACGTTCCCGACTGGAGCTCCGATTCCACGGAGTACATGATCGCGGCCGTTCTGAACTTTTTGTACGAGGATTCGTTCGCGAACATCGGGATGAGCTTCTTCAGAAGGGGATAATATTTCTTGGCGGCGTCTTTGAAATGCGAATTCGTCTGGACCTTCTGGGCTCTGGCCGCGACGGCGTTGATCGCCGATTTGAAGGTGGGATACGACGTGTCGGGAGAGACTTTCTGCGGAACCGAACCGCTGTCCCCGGAATACAGCGCGTCTATGGCGGAGTTCGTCCAGGCGACTATGTCGTCGGTTCCCAGGGAGTTCAGGATGCTGAACGCGGTATCGGACGGAAGATCTTTGAAATCCTTCTCGCTGACCATCTTCGCTCCTTTTATGAAGGAAACCGCGTCCCTGTCAACGTTCCAGTTCTTCTTCAGAGCCGGTTCCAGAATGTCATCGATGTTCTTTTCGAAGAACACAGCCGAACCGTCGATACGGTGGAAGAGATGTCTGTCCAGATCCCTGGTTATGATCGAAAGCACCTCTTCCCTGGCTCTTGCCGCCACGGCCGGATCCAGAACGTCTCTGCGGCATCCGGGGAGGGCGTCGAGATCTTTCTGAGCGTTCTGTTTTTCGAGAAGGGACTGGCCCTTGGTTTTCCTGATCTCCGCTTTTTTCCTCGCTTCTTCGACGATAGCGTCGGCTTCGGACGGGGAGCAGGTTTTGAACGGGTCGATCCCGAGGATTCTGAAACTTTCCGTTCCCATAGGTTCACCTTATGAATCTCGATCCGCCGGAGCTGATGGAGGAGGCGATGGTCGAGAATGTGGATTCCAGGCCGTCGACGCTGCTCATCAGGGCTCCCTCGTCCATAGAGGATATTCTCTTAAGAAAAGCGTGATCCGCGCTTCCGAATCCCACTGCGATGCATTCGATTCCCTCGTTCATGCACGCTTTAGCCGTTTCCTCGGCGTCGTCGCAGCAGGACCAGAGCCCGTCGGTGAGCGTTATCTCGAACACTTTGTATTTGGATCCCGGATTGAGGCGCAGAATGTCTTTGAACGGATGGGCGCCGTTGCATCCTCCGACGTTCGTCGTTCCCAGCGCGTCTATGAAGGTTCCGACTTTGGAGGAGGGGCAGTCGCTGCAGAGGACCTTGGTTCTGTCCGCGTACGCTATCACCGCGTATCTGGCTTCCGGAAGCATTCTGACGAATTTGTGGGCGGCGGCTATGGCCTTTCTTTTCGGAGATCCGCTCATGCTTCCGGAGAGATCCATGGACAGGATGATGTAAACCGGTATCTGATCCTGTTTTTTCCTTTCGATCGGTTTCCCCATCCAGGAAACGTCCTCCGGAACGTCGCCTTTGATCATTCTCAGGGGTTCTCCGTCCTGATATGCCTGCACGTTTACCATCCCGCTCCGGTCATAGGAGTATTCTATATCGATTCTGGCTCCGGTTCCGGAGTTTTTTATTCCCTCCGCGGTAACCATCTTCAGGACAGTGCATTCCAGGGGGGCTTTGCTCTCGCCCTGCATCGTGTAAATGTCTATTTTTTCGGTGAGGTTCCGGGGTTTGATCTCGAACGTGCGCTTTTTCGTAACCGGTATCTTCGATCCGCGGCGGATGATTATGTCGTTGACGTACATCGTCCCCTCCGGATTCTCGGCCAGAGCCCCCAGGCTGTGGGCTATGGCGTCGCTCACTTTCATTATGCGGGTATCTCCTCCGGCGCCGGGCGCGCGTCTGGAGATGCGTCCTTCCACGGATGTCGCCAGCAGTGCGGCCCCTTTGGCGACGGCGGTGTCGGTATCCTCGTTTATGATCAGTCTGACTCCGGACGCCTTCCTGAGAGCCTCCCTTATAGCGGGAAGGCGGGTGGATCCTCCCACCAGTATGATGTCGGACAGGTCGCTCCACGACATGTTCTGTTCCGAAAGGAGGCGCTCGCACATGGTTATGGTGGAATCCACGAGCCCGGACGATCTGAATTCGAAGTCTTCCCGGGTAACGACGGCTACCATGCTTTTCCCTCCGAATCTGAGAGGGACGCGGATAGGGGAATTGTAAGATAGCATTTTTTTGATTTTTTCCGCTTCCACGGAGAACCTGGTCATGAACTCGTCGTCGCTGAGCAGATCCACCGAGAACTCGTCGAAGAACTGCTCCGCCAGAATCTCCTTGACGACTTCGTCCCAGTCTTTCCCTCCGAGATTGGGATCCCCGAGTGTGCCGACCACTTCTATCGATCCGTCCACGATGCGGAGAATGGTTATGTCGAACGTTCCGCCGCCGAGATCGAAAGTCATCAGGGTGCAGTCCCCCGCGTTCTTCATTCCGTAGCATACGGAGGCCGCCGTAGGCTCGTGAACCAGCATCTCCACGCTGAGGCCGGCCATGCGTCCGGCTTCCAGGGTCGCGGACCTCTGGAGGTCGTTGAAATACGCCGGAACGGAGATCACGCACGATTCTATTTTTTCTCCGGTGCGGGCTTCGGCGGCTTCCTTCATATGTCTTAGAAGTATCGCCGAGAGTTCGGTCGCGTCGTAGCTCCTGCCGCCGGCGGAGAAGGAGAAGTCCGGATCGCCCATGTTTCTTTTGAACGAAGAAACTACGGTGCTTATTCCGGCGGCCTGAAGCTCTCTGGCCTCTCTGCCGACGCTGATCTCTCCGCCGGTGAACGCTATGATCGACGGAGTGGTCTCGTCGCCGAACTCGTTTTTGATTATCACGGGCTGGCCGGTGCCGTCCACGTAGGCGACTGCGGAGTAAGTGGTTCCCAGATCTATTCCTACTTTCATCCGATCATCTCCTGAACAGCCCGCCGAGAATGCTCTTTGCGGACCGTTTCCCCTCGGAATCCTTCTGCTTTCCCGTCAGTTTATCCTTAAGGGATCCGGATGGCTCCTCCTCTTTTCCGAAATACGCGTCGAAGCTCTCCTCGAAGCCGCTCCCCAGATGCTTCCTGACTTTCGCGCGCTGTTTCGGATCCAGTTTCAGGCGCTTGTAGACGGTCTCGTCCGACGCCCCGATGTTTTTGGCCGCTATAATGTACGCAGCGACCGTTTCCGCGTCGAACGCGGCGTACATCGTGGTGATGACGCTGGTGCACATGCGGTCGGCCGCCTCGTCCGGACGCGATTTAAGGCATTCCAGCCTGTCGGATATCCATTGCCCCCGGTGTTTCGCGGGCATCGGGGCCCCCAGACACAGGTTGATATAAGATTTCGCGGCCGCGTCGTCCAGCATGGAGAGATCCAGATCCAGATCGGATCTGCCTTCTCTGCGGATGCGGTCAGCGTTCACGAGCATGCGTATGCGCGCGGCGTCATCGGACTCCGGTTCCGTTTCCGGAATCAGTTCCGTCGCCGCTTTGGCGGCGGGGAAGGGGCCGAATCCGGAGAAGTCGATCGACTGCGCCAGCGCCCGGATCAGACGGGCCAGATGCTCCTTTCCGGAGGGGCCCCTCTCTTTCATGAAAGTTATCGCGGGAAGGAGGTCCTTTCCGCCGCTTACGTACCGGGAGACGTACGCGTCCGATATGAAGGAAGCCAGCTCCGCATCGCCGGCTTCGGAGGATTTTATGATGAATTTCTCAGCCAGATCCGGCCGGCCGTCCGAAACCGCTTCGGAGAGGCGCATAGCGAAAGCCCTGTCCTCTTTTATCGCAAGTCCGAACAGGGAGATCAGAGTGTCCCCGGGAAGCGTTCCGGCGGATCCGATCACAGTTTCTTTGAGCATCTCTTTGGAGGACGGTTTCAGAGGGAAACTGTTCTTCAGAGCTTCGGCGCACGTCTTCCCGTCCGCGGCCGCCGCCTCCGCCGAAAGGCTGTCCAGATCGAATCCCTGCAGGGCGCCGGCCAGTTCCGGATCTCCGGAAGCAACGTACTCCCTGAGGCAGTAATATCTTCCCGCGGGATAGTCCAGCAGATCGAAGGATTTCAGGCTGATGCACTTCCGGACTTCGTCGGAGTGATCCTCGTACGACGATATTACGGAGCGGACGTCTTTCAGACTGCGGGAAGGCTCCAGCGAGAACGCGGTGACTTCGGCCAGGATGCGATCGGCCGCTTCCTTGTCCTTCATTGCCGGAACTGCTTCGTTTCCGAAGAAATCCGCCGCCTCGGCATCCATGACGTTTTTCATCACCGAGTAAACGGAGACGATATCGGAATCCGTCGCGCTGCGGATCACGGATTTCAGCGCTGCGAAGGATTTGCGGCTGTCCCCGGGGGAAGGAACGAATCCCTTCTCGCAGACCGAGAACAGGTGATACATGTTTATGATATCCTTTCCTATGCTGTTCCAGCCCGTTCTGGAAAGGAACGCGAAGAACCGCTCTCTGTCCGACGATTCCGTGTAAGCGTTGTCCACGTACGAATCGAAGAGATCGTCTCTTTCTGATTCTCTGAAATTATCCGCCGAAAGCGTGAACATAGAGACCATGGGAGAAGGATCCTCGTCGAATATTCCCGCGAGTTTGTGGAAGCAGCGGTCCGGAGTGCCGGTATACGTTATGAAGGGAATCTGTTTGGATATCTCTCTCGGGAAAAGCATGGTGACGGCGGCAATCCAGCTGAAATTGTCGTATTTTTCGCGGATATATACTTTTTTAAGTTTGTCATCCATGGCGTCCAGCACTCTGTAGGCGAGCTCGCGGAAGAATGCTTTGTCCTTTCCCCTCACGAACGCCGAAATCTTCTCCAGCATCGGCCGCGGAACAATTTCTACGGAAGGCTAAACCGGAGGCGCGGCGGTGCAGTCCATCATATCGTAATGCATGTCCGTGCAGAATCCGGGAAATCCGCAGGCTTCCGCCGGATAAAATCCGAAGCACGGATCCACCACGGAATGGGATATGTAATTTCCCATTCTGGACGGATTGTCGTAATCGGCGCCGGTGTAAATCTGGTGCGTGATGCACTCCGATCCCGATCCTAATTTCACGAATCCGAGGCTGACCGGCATTCTGCGTATGTTCGGATCGTCCTTCCCGGACACCGGAACGGACTCCGGCGCGACGTACATGCTGTATTTCGACTCTATCTCGGTTCTGTCGGAAGCGGACAGTCCCTCCGACGCGGAATACACCCCGTACCCCGCTACGACCCCGACTCCGCTTCTGCACAATGTGTAAACGAGCTGCTCAGACATTCAACCGCCTCTTCAGAAATCCCATGGTCTTTTTTACCGATTCCTGGGTATTCGGGGGACGTATAACGTCAGTTTCCTTCTTCATCAGCCACAGCATCGGGTCCTCCACTCTTATGGGGGAGACGGTTTTCAGCATCCCGCTGGCATCCGGTTCCGCCCCCAGCGCGGAAACCGCGAAGTATCTGTATTCTTTGAAATCGTTCTTTACGGCCATGGGGAAGGTTCCTCCGCTCACCCTGTCCAGATAAGCTTCCATCTCCGCGCTGATCTGCCGGCTGTTCTCGTCGTCGAAAACTCCGTATTTGCGGGGATTGTTGATCGCTGAATCCGAGCCGAGATAAACCTCCTCCTCGGTCGCGTTTGTCGGCTCCCTCAGAAGGACGTCGCATTTGGTCACGACCACGGCCAGAGGTATGTCGATTTTTTTGTTGACGCTCATTCCTCTTCCGGAGCGGTAAACCTGGCTTATCACCGACAGGGTGTTCGTATAGTTGGCCTGGTTGCTGTCTCTCGCTCCGATCCTGTCTTTGACGTACTCGAACTGAAGGGGATCGACCAGATAGATGATCCCGGAGGAGTTCGAGATGTACTTCTGGATGGTATAAGCGTAATCGTCAGCGGACACATCTTCTCCCGCAGTATCCACGAAGAACAGCCCGGCGACCCTTCCGTTGAACGATTTTATGGTATACGCCAGAGGCTCGTATATATCTAGAGTGACGCGGCGGGTCGGATCTATGCCCTTCTTCTTGCTGAACAGGGAGTTGGCGTATTTTTTGTTGTAAAGATCGTTAACCTTGGAATCTATGGGGCTTATAGACCATTCGAATTCCTTGCTCATTTTCTCGAGGACTTTGATCAGCACTCCGATGTAATGTGATTTCCCGACCGCACGGGGGCCCAGAACGGCGAAGAAGTTCAGATCCCATTTGTCGATTCCGTAGGGCAGGGTGTTGTGGCATACCGGGCACAGCATTCTGGTCAGGCGGGCCTGGCACACGTCGCATTTGGGATCCCTTTTGTTGAACGTCCTGACTACGTGGGACGTGCGGGTATAGGACGGCAGGCCGCGGTATCTGGCGAACTCCGGATCGTCCTCCAGAATGGAGCTGCTGTTGTGCCCCACATCGGTACACATGTAATGAACGTCGTCTATCTTTTTGATGGATTCAAAACAATACGGACAGATGAAGGCCATATTCCGGCATGGGGATACACATATTTCATTAATTTCTTAGCGGGGTGCACCGAGTTCCCCGCAGCCGCCGTCCGCTTCCGGAAAATAATGTGAAACCGTCTCGTCCCGTGCGTCCGAAACCGCTATATCTTAATTAAAATATGACGAATCAGGACGTTAATCCTATAATAAAGGGGATTCAGCATGATATACGATATCGGAATAGACCTGGGGACCACGTATTCCTGTCTTTCGATCATGAACGCGACCGGAACCCCGATCGTGGTGAAGAACAATCAGGAGCACGATACCACCCCGTCGGTTATCTCGTACGACAACGGAGAGTTCTGCGTCGGTGAAATCGCCAAGGATCAGGCGGGTTTCGCCGAGGTGGTCGTCGAGGCCGTGAAGAGGAACATGAGCGAGGCCGACACCTGGCGCATAAACATCGGGGGCGTCGAATAAGGGCCTATAGAGCTTTCGGCGAGAATCATCCGCAAACTGGTCGATGATTTTCTCGAGAAATATCCCGACGCGGAGCTCAAAAGCGCGACAATAACCTGTCCCGCGTATTTCGGGCCCAAAGAGAGGGAGGCGACCCGCCAGGCCGGAATAATAGCCGGATTCGAAGAGGTCAACATAATAGAGGAGCCCACCGCTGCGGCAATATCTTACGGGCTCAAGAATTCCGGCGAGAGGAATATACTGGTATACGATCTCGGCGGAGGAACCTTCGACGTCACCATAATGAGGGTCAGCGACAACAGGTTCAAAGTCCTGGCTACGGACGGGGACTGCAACCTCGGAGGAAAGGACTGGGACGCAGCGCTCATCCAGATCATAAAAGAAAAGCTGTGCGAGGGCAGCGACGTAACCATGGAAGAGCTGGAAGCCAACGAGGACACCATGACCGACCTGAAGACCCAGGCCGAGGGAAAGAAGATCTCCCTGAGCTCCCTGAAAGAAGTCAAGGGCGCGGTCCGCTTCGGAACGTCCACTCTGAAATACACCGTATCCCGCGAGGAGTTCGAGGCGGCGACCGCCGGGGAGCTTCAGGCGACCATCATGAAGGTCGACAGCGCTCTGGCCAGCGCGAATCTGACTATGGACGGCATAGACGACATCGTTCTTGTAGGCGGATCCACCCGCATGCCTCAGGTGAAGGCGGGAATAATCGCGGCATATCCCTCGTGCGAAGCAAAGATACACATCCACGATCCGGATCTGGCTATAGCGACCGGCGCGGCGATCTATCAGAACACGCGCGACGTGATAGTGGATACCGGGAACGGAGAGAAACCGGTCGACGGAAAACTGTCCAAGTTCGCTCCCACGGTGGGAAACATCGAGATCGAGAAGGTTCTCTCCCATACGATGGGCGTCAAGGTCTGGGACGAGGCGAAGCAGAAGTATCTGATCTCCAACATAATATTCAGAAACCGCGCTCTTCCCATCAAAGACGAGGGCGAATATTACGTCCACAAAGACAAACAGACAGCTTTGGAAGTGGTAATCTTCCAGAGCGATTTCGACGAGGCCGAGGAGAACAGGGAAGTCTCCGAAGAGGAATGCGAGGAAGTGGGATCTTTCGTCGTGGAAATTCCCTCGGACAGCAAGGCCGGAGAACCTGTAATGGTATCCATCGAAGCCGACGACAAAGCAGATATTATATGCACCTGTACCTTCAGGGACATAACGAAGAGCCACACTCTCGCCGCCAAGGGTCTGCTGAACGACGATCAGATCCGCAAGGCCAGAAAATACATTCTCGGATGAACCTTTTTCCGGGCCGGATTATCCCGGTCCGGTTTTTTCAGAAGAACTGCCCGAACTCCTTTCCGCACAGATGCTTCATCACGGCGCTCGCGGATCCGTCTTCTTTCGAAGCGTCGCAGGAGAAGAAGGATACGGAGGAAAAGTCTTTTTCAATCATGTTCACCAGGGTGAAATAACCCTCTTCGGACAGCTTTTCTTTGAGTTCCGCTCCGCTGATTCCGCTGAAAGGACCCGGCTTGTCCGAATGAGAGACGACCAATGCGAACGGGACGGTTATCTGCTTGGAAGCATCCAGCCTGTTAAGGAGGCGGTATTTTTCCATAAATCCTATGTACGCTCCGAAAGCCGTTCCGGCGGGATCGGAGCAGAACGGATCCATCATGAACACTATGGCGTCGTTGTATACGTACTGGGGCTGGAGATCGGTCTCGACGCCGCCGGAGAAGAATTTTCCGCTCACGTCGCACATGTACACCAGTCTTTTCGTGGGAAAATGCTTGGGTTCGAAGCACACGATGCGCGGAGACAGGAACGATACGGGAGTCGGATCGCAGCGGCCCGCCCTGTAATCCGAGAGTACCGATGCGTCTTTTTTGAAGTAGAATTCCGCGGAAGAAGCGTTTCCGTTTCCGGAGGATGAAATCGCCTTTCCGGCGGCCGAGAGAATAAAACTGGTCTTTCCGGAGGAGGGCGCGCCCGCCACGGACAGAACGAAAGGTTTTCCCTCCTCGGTATTAACGGGTTCTCTGCATGCCGGACAGCACTGCGGAAGTCTTTTCCTTCCGCTTTTGGAACCGAAGCAGGGTATTTTGGATGATCTCATCTCCCTGTGGAAAACGCCCTTGTCGGTAGGGCACAGGCCGTCGATGAGTTCCCCCTCGACCTCGTAGGACGGGCGGTAGAATTTCCTTCCGCATCCGGGGCAGACGAACCTGCGCGTATTCACGTCGTACTCGTATCTGTCTATGATCTTAGCCAGGAAAACCGACAGCAGGAATATCCCGTCCACGGCGGCCAGATAAGGCACCACGAAAGCGGCCATAAGGAGCATGACGAATCCGATGGGGACCGTGATCAGCGCCACGGCAATTCCGACCGGGGACCGTCCGAAGGCGATGAACATCGCCAGCATGATCAGTCCGGAGGAGAACAAGGCGTAGATCTGGCTTCCACCCATGGAGCTGAGGCCTATGAACGGAACCGGATACGTGTCCGGATCGGGAGGCGCGAGATTGATTTTGCCGACCTTTCCCGCGGCCGCTATGGAGAGGGTACCGATTATGCCTATGGCGAGGGGAATCTCCATCCATATATCCTCGTCCTCCCACAGGTAGAAGAAAACCCAGCAGACCGGAAAGACCGAGACGACGAATCCCGCGTACCATACGACTTTGTTCAGTATTTTCATGCCGGCCGGAGGATCGACTACGTCATTCAATTAATTTGCGTCAGGCCTTCCGCTTTGCGGGAGCCGGTGCCGGGGTATTCAAACGTATTAAATAGGACCGTTACATCGGAACCTCAGCCTCGCCGCATAGATATGATTCGGAGGATCAGACTATGGCAAGAATGCACACAAGAAGAAAAGGTAAATCCTGCTCCAAACGTCCCATGATTTCCGAGAATCCTGCATGGGTTCCTCTCAATGCCACCGAAATAGAGGACCTCGTAGTGAAGCTCGCGAAAGACGGCAACGTTTCCGCCAAAATCGGACTTGTACTCAGAGACCAGTACGGCGTCCCTGACGTCAAGCTCGCTACCGGAAAAACCGTCACCGGGATTATGAAAGAAAAGGGTGTCATGCCTTCTCTTCCGGAGGACCTTTCCAACCTCATGAGGCGCGCGATCTCGCTCAATGTTCACCTTAACAGCAACAGAGGGGACATCTCCAACAAGAGAGGTCTCAACATGATTGAGGCTAAGATCAGAAGGCTTGAGCGCTACTACAAGAAAAACGGAGTCCTTCCCGCAGAGTGGAAATATTCTCTCAAGAACGCGGAGCTCATGCTTAAGTGAGTCAGATGGACGGTAAGGTCCCTCAGAAACTTCTTTCAACTTTAACCAAGGCCGCGGAGATAGTCCGCAGCCACGGTTTTATTCAGGTTTATTCTCATTACGACGCCGACGGGGTATCTTCCGCGGCGATAATCGCGAAGACTCTCATCCGCATGGGAAAGGAATTCCGCGTCACGCTCTTCACGACGCTGAACAGCCGCGGCATAGACATTATCAGAGACTGCGGATGCGGCTGCGTGATTCTGACCGATCTCGGGGCATCCTACATTAAAGAACTGGACGAGATGCCGTTCGACGTCATCGTTCTGGATCACCACACGGTGATATCGGAGGCCGGGAGGATCTGCTACGCCAATCCCCATCTTTACGGGATCGACGGCATGACCTCCGGGTGCGGAGCGACCATGTCTTTGCTGTTCTCCGTAACCGCGGACGAGAAGAACTGGGATCTGGTGCAGGCGGCGTTCGCGGGAATCGTCGGAGACAGACAGCACATAAACGGCCTGTCCGGGCTGAACGCTTACCTTCTGGAAGAGGGGATCGGAAGAGGATATATAACCAGAGAGCCCGGCTCCCTTATACCCTCTGGAACGCTGTCATCGTCCTTGTACCTGACCACGGATCCGTACATACGCGGAGTCAGCGGCAACAGGGAGGGCGTCGATTCTCTGCTGAAAGACGCGGGGATCTCCGGCGACAGAACCTACAGGAGCCTCTCCGAAGAGGAGAAGAGGAAACTGTCTTCGCTTATCGCGGTGAAGCTCGCCGTTCAGGGAATGCAGGTCTCCTCCATGAACGAAGCCGTCCACGACAGATACTATCTCAACGGGATGGATATGGATTCTGAATTGCTCTCTTCCATTCTGAACAGCTGCGGCCGCTCCGGAATAGGAGGGATCGGCATCGCCGCGGGGATGGGCGACAGGAAATGCCTGAAGCAGGGAGAGGAGACTCTCAGGGAAGCTTCGGTCAAAACGGTCTGCGGGATGGTGGATCTGGATTCCAAGGGCCTTAAGCAGATGCGGAACATACAGTGGTTCGATACCAGCGATTCCGGGTTCACGGGAATGCTGTGCGGCATAGCTATGCAGTCCATCGCGCATCCGGACAAGCCCACTATAGGAATGAATCTGTCCAACGAGCCCGTGAACATATCCTCCAGAGGGATGTGGTGCCAGCTCGAGAAGGGAGTCGATCTCTCGGAAGCGATGAAATATTCCTGCGAAGCCGTCGGAGGAAACGGCGGGGGCCACAAAATAGCGTCCGGAGGATCGGTTCCGTCCGACAAAGTCAGCGAATTTCTGGAAATTCTCGACAAGAAGATCGGGGAGCAGATCGCTTCCGCCAGGTCACGCTGACCTCGTCGGTTCTGAATCTCTGTCTCACTTCGGTGTCTTTTATCTCCATTCTGACTCCGGATGAGTGCATGAGGTATCCGAGCCAGGCGATCATCGCCCCGTTGTCCATGCAGAGCCTGCGGTCCGGAACGAACATCTCGGCGCCCCTGGCATGAGCCATTTCTTCTATCATTTCGCGGAGGCGCATATTCTGGGCCACGCCTCCCCCCAGGAGAACCTCTTTCTTTCCTATGTGGGCCATGGCGCGTTCGGTGACCTCGGTGAGCATGGAATAGGCCGTTTCCTGCACCGAATATGATATGTTCTCCAGGGAGACTCCCTTGCGGTATAAGGCGACGGCGGCGGTCATAAGCCCGGAGAACGCGACGTCCATGCCTTTCACGGAATACGGAAGCTCGTAGTATCTGTCGGCGTTTTTCGCGAGCTCTTCGATCCTGGGTCCGGCGTAGAATCCCATTCCCAGCTCTCTGCCCAGTTTATCTAGCATGTTCCCTATGCCTATGTCCTGAGTTTCTCCGAAAATACGGTAGCGTCCCTCGGAATAGGCGATCACCTGGGTATTTCCGCCGGAAGCGTAAAGGAGAGCGGGATCCGTGCATCCGGTGACGGCGCGTCCGATCTCTATGTGCGCGATGCAATGGTTGACTCCGATTATCGGTATGCGCATATATCCGGCGAAGGCGCGCGCGGCGGTCGCGGCGACTCTGAGGCAGGGGCCGAGTCCGGGGCCCATAGAGAAAGAAACCAGATCGATATCCTCTGCGGCCATTCCCGCGGAATCCAGAGCTTTTTTTATCACCGGAGCGGCGGTTTCGGAATGATGATTGGCGACTTCCCGGGGGTGAAGCCCGCCTTCAGCAGGTTTGAACATGTCGATCTCGTTCGCTAAGATATTATGTTCAGAATCGACTATTCCCGCGCCGAAAGTATGCGCCGTTCCCTCTATGCCCAGTATTATCATGGAATTACCCGCCGGAACGGGATGTATCGTCTTTAAAATCCCGATCCGCTGTATGCTGAAGACAGCGGTCTCATAATAATCATTATATACTATAATTTTATGCTCAACTCATCGGACTCGTGGTCTAGATGGTTATGACGTCGCCTTGACATGGCGGAGGTCGCCGGTTCAAATCCGGCCGGGTCCACCACTTCTTTGTTACCTGTTTACAGCGGACCGATGTTATCGCGTTTTTTTATATATTCCGCGCGTAACCGCACCGAATCGCCGTTTCTTCTCAGGTTAGGTTTATTTATTGTTATTCAGTAAAGGTGACGCATAGATTGCAGTAAAATGCCTGGTATCGGTCTGATGCGGCGGCATAGAGCAATCGCCATACCGGTGCAAGGTGTGTACAGATGGATGATCTACTGACTGTTATAGACGGGATGGTTAGCGTCTGGAATACTTATTTCTGGCGTATTTCATTTGTATTCCTCATAGGTCTGGGTATAGTCTTTACCATCAAACTGAAAGGAATGCAGATAACCCATCTCAGAGACAATGCCAGACTGGCCGTTCGCGGGGTCAGCGAAGGCAAAGGGATGAAAAAACTCTCCGCGTTCGAGGCGTTCTGCATCAGCATGGGCGCGCGCATAGGCGTAGGAAACATCGCCGGAGTCGCGACCGCTATCGCTACCGGGGGTCCGGGAGCGGTCTTCTGGATGTGGATTTTCGCTATTATAGGATCGGCGAGCAGTTTCATGGAGTCGGTTCTCGCTCAGATATATAAAGAGCAGAAAACCGACGGAGGCTACCACGGAGGCCCCGCGTATTACGCCACCAAAGGTCTCAAAAGCAGAAAGATCGGCATATTCGTGGCGATTCTGCTGGTCCTGACCTTCGGAGTCGGCTTCGTGATGGTGCAGTCCTGCAACGCGACCAATGCGCTCTGCGGAGCGTTCGAATTCGAAAACAACACTCTGATTTTCGCTTCGTTAATCGCCGTCATCGCGGCGGTTCTAGTTTTCGGAGGATTCAAGCTTATCGGCAAGTTCTCGGCGTCGATCGTTCCCGTTATGGCGCTGCTCTGGATAATTTTCGCGATAGTGGCTATCTGCTTCAACATCGGAAATCTCGGGAACGCCATCGCTATGATATTCCGGCACGCGTTCGATATTCCGAGCATCATAGGGGGAGGAATAGGAACTATAATCATCACCGGACTGAAGAGGGGCGTGTTCTCCAACGAGGCAGGTCTCGGTTCCATCGCCAACATCGCGGCGACCTCCGATATCAAGCATCCGATCAAACAGGGAAAAATCCAGTCTTTCGGCGTTCTCGTCGACACTCTGGTGGTCTGTACCGTAACGGCGCTTGTGGTTCTTTCATACGGAAGCTTCGAGTCCATTCTCGCCTTCGGAGACAAGGGATCGGTTCTGGTGCAGGACGTCGTGAGCAGCACGGCGCTCGGATCCGCCGCGAATTACATCATAGCGATATTCATGTTCGTATTCGCGTTCACGAGCATGATAGGATACTACACGATGTCCGAATCCAACGCGAGGTTCGTAAAGGATAACAAACTCACGGTGAATCTGGTGCGCATAATAGTGATCCGCTCCGCGTTCATCGCATCCGTTATCGCGGATGTCACCATCGTCGACGATATCAGCGATACGTTCATGGCAGCAATGGCCGCCGTCAACATGGTAATAGTCGCGCTGCTCAGCAGAAGCGTGTTCGAAGCCTACGCGGATTACCGGAGGCAGAGAAAAGCGGGGATCGAAGAACCGGAATTCACCAAGAGCGTTCTGTCAAATTCCGAAGGAGTTACCGAATGGGAGTGATTCGTATGGAAAAAACCGACATGTGTATAGCCGCAGCCGGAATCATCGCCGTTCTGCTCGGAATCGCCATGGCTTACATCGAAAGGAATACCGACGATGTAAATCTGGCATTCATTCCTCTGATCATAGGATTCGCGGATATATTCGTATTTTTTTATCTCATAGAAAAGAAATACGATCAGAAATACGGAAAAATCAAAGAATGAGCCCCGCAAGGGGCCGTCCCTTTACGAAACCAGAAGAACCATATTCTCGGATATCACGGCGTCGCTGTGCCCTCTGTATCCGAGAAGTTTTTCGATCTCATGGCTTTTTCTTCCGGCGATGGAAGCGAGTTCTTTGGAACTGTAGCTAACTATGCCTTTGGCTATGACGGCGCCGTCCGATACGATATCGGCGACGTCTCCTTTTCCGAAGTCGCCCTCGATTCTCACGATTCCCACAGGAAGCAGGGATTTATGGTTCAGAACCGCATCCTTCGCGCCCGAATCTATATAAATGCGGCCTGAGGGATGGGCCGATCTGATCCATCTGCGCTTTTTGGAAATTTCATTTCCGGAAAGGAACAGGGTTCCGATCTCGTCTCCCGCCGCCGCGCGGTAGGCTACGCCGTAGGCTCTGCTGGAGGCGATGATCATATTGCATCCGGATTCCCCGCAGATCACCGCCGCATCCAGTTTGGTTTTCATTCCCCCGGTTCCCAGTCCGGATTCCGAGTCGCCCGCCATCGCTCTGATGGAATCATCCACTCCGCGGACGACGGGTATGAATTTCGCATTCTTGTTGCGGCCCGGGTTGCTGTCGTATAATCCGTCGATATCCGACAGTATGATCAGAAGATCCGCATCCGCTCTGCTGGCTATTATCGCTGAAAGAGTGTCGTTGTCGCCGAATTTTATTTCCGTGATGCACACCGCATCGTTTTCGTTGAAGATAGGCACCACTCCGTTCGAAATGAGGGATTCTATGGTGTTGTTGAGATTGATGGCGCTTTCCCTGTCAGAGTAAACGTCCAGAGTGAGGAGGACCTGGGCGGTGAGTATCCCGTACTTCTGAAAGCTTTCCGACCATTTCTGCATCAGAATGCTCTGTCCGACCGACGCGGCCGCCTGTCTGATGGGCATCTCGTTCGGTTTGGGTCTGACCCCCATAGCCTTCAGGCCTATTCCCACAGCTCCGGACGTGACTATCAGAACTTCGCGTCCCTCTTCGCGCAGGCGGGAAACCTGTTCCGCCAGGGAATCCATAAAATCGGACGATACGGCGCCGTCTTTTATGAGAGAGGTGGTTCCTACCTTTATCACGACGCGTCTGACATCGCCGAGAAGCTCTTTCCTTGACATGTTTTTTCCTCAGAGAGGGTATTTTTTACCGGTTTTCACATGCGAAAACTTTTTGGCGCCGCTTCCGGTATAATCGGCGACGATCTGTCCGTTTCCTATCAGGACGTATTTGTAAATCATGAGTCCCTCCATTCCGACGGGTCCGCGGGAATGGATTTTATTGGTGCTTATACCGACTTCCGCTCCTTTGCCGAACCTGTACCCGTCCGCGAATCTCGAAGAAGCGTTGATGAAAACATCCGCGGAATCCACGGATCTCGCGAATACGGCCGCTTTTCTGTTGTCCGAAGTGATTATTACGTCGGTGTGGCGGGAGCTGTGCCTGTTTATGAAATCTATCGCTTCCTCCAGCGAATCTACGGTTTTAACCGAGATTATGAGATCCCCGTATTCGGTGTCCCAGTCGGATACGGAGGCGGGAACGGCGAAGGGCACAAGCCTGCATACGGTTTCATCCCCTCTTATCTCGACGTTCTTCTTCCGCAGGGCATCCGCGATGAGCGGGACGAAGGTTCCGGCGATTTCGGAATGCACCAGCAGCGTCTCCGCCGCGTTGCATACCGCCGGATACTGGGTTTTGGAATCTACGGTCACGGTTTCGGCCATCTTCATATCGCAGTCGCAGTCCACGTATACGTGGCATATCCCCGCCGCATGTCCCAGCACTGGTATTTTCGTATGCTCCTGAATGTATCTGACGAAAGAATTCGATCCTCTGGGAATGAGAAGATCGATGTAATCGTGAAGGCCCAGGATGGAATCTATATCCGATCTGGATTCCATAAGCACGAAAGCGTCTCCCGGGACGCCCGCCGATTCCGCCGCGCTCTTCAGAACGGAGAACAGGGCGCGTATGGATTCTTTAGCCTCTTTTCCTCCTTTAAACGCGACCGAATTTCCGGATTTCAGACAGAGAGACATTATCTGGGGGACGACATCGGGGCGCGATTCGAATATCACTCCGAGCATTCCGATGGGGCAGCTCATCTGATAGAGCGTAAGATTATCGTCCAGCTCAAGAGAGGACATGGTTTTCCACACGGGATCCTCCAGTCCGGCCACATCGTTTATCCCGGCGATCATGGCGTCGATCTTGGAATCGTCTATGATGAGGCGCTTGAACATGGATCCCGACATTTCCCCCGATTCCACAAGCGGGCGGTTCTCCTCGATATCTTTCCGGTTAGCCTCGAGAATCGCGGTTCTCTCCGAATCCAATGCGGCCGCCATCGCCCTCAGGGCATCGTTCTTCGTTTCCGTTTCCAGAACCGACATGGAAACCGAAGCGGTTTTGGCAGCCTTAATCTCTGATATCAGATCGGACATGGGCCACCCAACGTCAAAGACATTAAATAATGTAATCCTATAGCAACGGCGAAGCCGAGGTAGCCAAGCCCGGTATGGCGGCGGTCTCGAAAACCGCTGGAGCAATCCTCGGGAGTTCGAATCTCTCCCTCGGCGCCATCTTATCACCGCCGGAAGCGCGGTTTTCTTCTGCCGGCTGTTTAAGATAAAGAGGGGATCGGCGGGATCCCCGGAAGGGTTTATTTGAATATGGATCCGAAGAGTCCTCCTCCGGACGGTTTCTTTTTGGGTTCCGGCGGGACGTAGTCGTATCCGCCGGTGGGTTCGTCGTTTATCAGGAAATAGAAGGAAGGAGTCTCTTCATCTCCCTCGAAACAGTGCTCCAGATCCGCATGGTAGACTACGCCGTCGATCTTCTTGTAGAGGTGCTGGTCTCCGGGATATTTCCCGGCGGTATGGAAACCGTTCTCCTTCAGGCGTCTGGTGTAATCCTGAACGGATTTCTTTGAAGCTGAAACGTCTCCGTCAAACCACGAACTGAAATAATACCTGCCTTCCTCCAGTTCGGAGAGATCGAACTGCTTTCCCCCGCACTCCCATACGGGGAACCAGGGGAGCTCTTTCCTCCATCTGTCCAGAACCAGTTCGTCCTTTCTGCGCTCCTCCTCTTCCAGCAGTTCTTTGTACGGGAGCTTCGCGGAGCATTCGGTGCAGAATTCGGCGCCGAGATCGTTCTGTTTTCCGCATTTCGTGCACTGGCCGAGTTCCAGCACGGACTTTTCCGTCAGTCTGGAGCCGCATTCCGGACAGAATTTCAGATCTCCTTTGAACGGCTTGTCGCATTTGAGGCACAGGTGCATGGTCTTCAGTTTATCCATCGCCATGCGCTCCAGCGTGGAGGTAGCCTGATCCCACTGTTCCGGAGTTATGTCTTTGGTCGCCTCTTCCGCCTCCGCCATAGCCGTATTCAGGTCCTTTATGGCGGAATTAAGATCCTTGAGGGCGGAACCCAGTTCGTCCGATGCCTCCGCCGCTCCGGCGGAAACGGCTCCGGCGGCTTCGCTGACAGTTTTGCCAGTCGTCTCTTCGGCGATTTTGTCAACGGTTTCGTCCACGGCTTTTCCGACTTCGGATTCGATCGCCTCTTCGGCTTTCTTGTTCACGGCGTCCTGCAGGCTTTTTGTAGCGTCTTTGATAACTTTGTCGAAAAGACCCACGTTCATCCCCGCAGACGAATCCCGGTATCAGCTATTAATAATTCTTTAGTCCCGATACGGAAAGAGAAGGGAACCGGGGCCCGGTCCCCTGAAGTCCTTGAAGGACGGTAAGAGTCAAAAGGTTTGCAAAGCCCGGCAATACAGCAGTCAGCTGATTATATCGTCGAGCTTCTTGCGGATGGAGGATTTCTTTTTAGGTCTCGAACCGGCGGTATCGTCGAGTCTGCGCAGAAGATCGCGCTCCTCTTCGGAAACCTTCTTCGGGACTTCGATGGTGACTCTCACCAGGAGATCCCCTCTGAGCGAGGAATTGAGTCTCGGAAGCCCTTTGCCCTGGATTCTGAGCACGGTTCCGACCTGAGTCCCCGGAGGTATGGTGAGAACCGCGTTCTCCCCTTCCAGGGTCTTTACGGATTCCTCTCCTCCGAGCACGAGCTTCGGATACGTGGTGACGATTCCGGTCCACAGGTTGCTCCCGTCGCGATCGAACGTCTTATCCTCTTTGACATGGACGACCACGAACAGATCTCCGGACGGGCCTCCGTTGATCCCGGCGTTCCCCTCTCCGGAAACCCTCAGCTTCATGCCGTCCTCCACTCCTTTCGGAATGTTCAGATTTATGTGGGATTCCTTCGTGGTTCTTCCGGTTCCGCGGCAATGCGGGCATTTCTCGGCGTAGCTCTTTCCGGTTCCGCGGCAGTCGGGACAATCCTTCACCGAAATCATATTTCCGAAGGGAGTGCGGGACACGGACTGGACTTGTCCCTGCCCGCCGCATGTCTTGCAGGTGCTGACGTTTCCGTCCTTTCCTCCGGTGCCTTTGCAGGCCTGGCAGGAAACGGTGTGAGGCACGTCGAGACTTGCTTTCTTCCCTTCCAGAACGTCTTTCAGCGTGATCTCCAGATCGTATCTGAGAGATTCTCCCGCCTGCGACGAACTGCGGGATCTGTTCCGCCTGCCCCCTCCGAAGATATCCGAGAAGATATCTCCGAAGATGTCGCTTATGTCGTCGGCGCGGGTGAAGTCGTCCCAGGTGAAGCCGTCCTGTCCGAACTGCTGCTTCACTCCGTCGAATCCGTACTGATCGTACAGTTTCCTTTTCTCCGGATCCGAGAGGACCTCGTAGGCCTCAGATATCTCTTTGAACTTGGCTTCGGCGACATCCTTGGGCTCCGTCGAGACGTCAGGATGGTATTTCTTGGCCATGTTCCTGTAGGCCTTTTTGATCGCATCGGCATCGGCGGATTTGTCGACGCCAAGCACCTCGTAGTAGTCTCTCGGCATTTCCGGACACCTCATTCGTCGTCAACGATCTTGAAGTCGGCATCGACGTAATCGCCTTTGGCGGATTCCCTGGACTGCTGCTGGCTTCCGGCGTTCGCGTTTCCGGCGCCTGCGGAGCCCTGCTGTTTGGCGGCTTCCTCGTAGATCCTCTTGCTGACGGGCTCCATAGCCTTCATCAGCGCCTCGATCTTCGCTTTGATGTCATCGACGTTGTCGGTCTTGTTGGCGGCTTCCAGATCGGAGATGCATGCCTCGATCTTTCCCCTCTCTTCCTGAGACACCTTCTCGCCGAGCTCCTCCAGCGATTTGCGCACTGAATATACCGTGGATTCCGCCTGGTTGTGGATTTCGACAGCCTCCATCTTCTTCTTGTCCGCATCCGCGAATTTCTCGGCCTGCTTGACCATCTCGTCGATCTCCTCTTTGCTGAGCTTGTTGGAAGAGGCGATGGTGATCTTCTGCTCCTTTCCGGTTCCCATATCCTTGGCGGAGACGTTGATTATGCCGTTGGCGTCGATGTCGAAGGTGACTTCGATCTGGGGAACTCCGCGGCGGGCGGGGGGTATTCCGTCGAGGGTGAACTTTCCGAGGGAGGTGTTGTCGGCCGCCATAGGCCTCTCTCCCTGGACCACGTTGATCTCCACGGAGGGCTGGTTGTCGACCGCGGTGGAGAAGACCTGGGATTTCTTGGTGGGGATGGTCGTGTTCCTGTCGATGAGTTTGGTGGAAACTCCTCCGAGTGTCTCGATACCGAGGGACAGAGGCGTAACGTCCAGCAGGAGAACGTCCTTGACCTCTCCGGCGAGAACGGCTCCCTGGACGGCGGCGCCCATGGAAACGCATTCCATCGGATCGATTCCGCGCTGGATCTTGGGGCCTACGATGCTCTCGACGAAGTTCTGGACTATAGGCATTCTCGTCGGGCCTCCGACCATGATGATCTTGTCGATCTTATCGTTGGAGAGGTGCGCGTCGGAGATCGCCTGGGTAATGGACTGTCTGCATCTGGATACGATGGGCTCCACGAGCTCTTCGAGCTTGGCGCGGGTGAGCGTCTGTATGAGGTGCTTGGGTCCGGACGCGTCCGCCGAGATGTACGGAAGGTTGATCTCGGTCTGCATCGTGTTGGAGAGCTCGATTTTAGCCTTTTCGCAGGCTTCCCTGACCCTCCAGAACGCCATGTTGTCTTTGTACAGATCTATTCCCGTCTCCTTCTGGAATTCGCCGATCACGTATTTGGTGATGGCCTCGTCCATATCCGATCCGCCCAGCTGGGTATCTCCGGAGGTGGAGAGCACTTCGAACACTCCGTCGCTGAAATCCATGATGGTGACATCGAGGGTTCCTCCGCCCAGATCGAACACGAGGATCTTCTGCTCGACGTTGGATTTGTCAAGACCGTACGCCAGCGCGGCGGCGGTGGGCTCGTTGATTATACGGACCACGTCCAGGCCCGCGATGGCTCCGGCGTCCTTGGTCGCCTGCCTCTGGTTGTCGTTGAAGTATGCGGGAACGGTGATCACAGCCTTTTCCACAGGTTCCGCGAGGAACGACTCTGCGTCCCTTTTGATTTTCTGGAGGATGAACGCGGAGATCTGCTGGGGCGTATACTCTTTTCCGAGAGCGGTCACTTTCTCGCTGGATCCCATCTTTCTTTTGACGTTCTTGATAGTTCCGTCCGGGTTGCTGACGGCCTGCCTTCTCGCCGGCTCTCCGACGAGGAGCTGTCCGTCCTTGGTGAATGCGACGTATGACGGGAAAGACTTCCCGCCGACGCTGGTCCCTTCCGCGCTGGGAATCATGGTCGGCCTTCCGCCCTCCATAATAGAGGCGGCCGAGTTGCTGGTTCCGAGATCGATACCTATTATTCTTGACATTTCTGCTCACCTGCTTTTATCTTAAGATGTTTTCTTTGTGACTTTGACTTTGCTGAACCTCAGAACTCTGCCGTTGAGAGTGTATCCCTTCTGGAATACCTCAGCAATCTTCCCGTCTTCTTCGCCTTCCACCATACACAGCGCTTCATGGAAATCGGGGTTGAAATCGCCTTCCGAGGGAATCTCCTTCAGACCGTTGGATTCCAGGATTTTCATGAAATTCGATCTGACGCCGCGTATGCCGACCACGAATTCGTTCTCCTCTCCGGCGTAGCCCAGAGCGCGGTCGAGATCGTCAACCACTGTCAGGAGGTCCGTGATTATGGAGGAACAGGCGAATTTGCGGAATTCGGCGTTGTCGCGCTCGGTTCTTTTGCGGTAATTGTCGAAGTCGGCCTGGATCCTTCTCGCCATATCCAGATATTTCTCCGCTTTGGCTTCGGCTTCCGCCAGAGCATCCTTCCCGGCCTCTTCCCCGCAGGTCTCTTTTTCCGCGGAGGATTCTTTTTTCTCTTTAGACTCGTCAGTCACGGATGTCGCCTTCGTTAGTCGTAATATAAATACACGGGGGACTGAGCCCCCGTTACAGGTTCGGGTTTCAGTCGTCGTCCATTCCGGGCATGTCGCCGCCCTGGGGCTGGCCGCCTCCGCGGGCCGCGATGACGTCGTCGATTCTGAGGATCATGATCGCCGCATCGGTGGCGGAGTTGATGGCCTGTTTGCCTATTCTGTAGGGCTCGATGACGTTCAGCGCCGCCATGTCTTCGACTTTTCCGGTGTAGGGGTTGAATCCGTCGTATTTCCTGCCGGCTTTGTGCTGTTTCCTCATCTCGATCACGATATCGATGGGGTCGTGTCCCGCGTTCTCGGCGAGAGTGGAGGGGATGACTTCCATAGCGGAAGCGTAGGCTTCGATAGCGATCTGGGCCCTTCCTCCGACGGATGCGGCGTAGTCGCGGAGCTGCATGGCGATCTCCATCGCGGTGGATCCTCCTCCGGTAACCATCATTCCGTCTTCGATGGCGACCTTTACGACGGACCAGGCGTCCACGAGGGATCTCTCGACTTCGTCGGCCACGTGGTTGGTTCCTCCCCTGACGAGGATGGAAACGGTCTTGGGGTCCTTGACGCCGGTGATGAAGGTCATCTCCTCGTCCTCGACCTTTTTGAGCTCGACTTTCTCGGCGTATCCGAGATCGGAGGCGTCGATCTCCATGATCTTGTTGATGATGTTGGCTCCGGTGGATCTTCCCAGCCTCTCCATGTCGGATTTCTTCACGCGGCGGCAGGCGTAGATTCCGGCCTTGGAGAAGAAGTGCTGCGCGAGGTCGTCGATTCCCTTCTGACAGAAGACGACGTTGGCTCCGGTGGATTTGATCTTGTCGACCATCTCCCTGAGCATGTTCTCCTCTTCGGCGACGAAGGCGGAGATCTGAGCCGGGTCGGTGATCTGGATCTTCGCGTCGATTTCGGTTTTCTTGACTTCGAACGCGGCGTCGACGAGAGCGATTTTGGCATCCTTGACGCATTTGGGCATCGAGGGCTGGACGGGCTCTTTGTCGATGATGAGGCCTTTGACGAGGTAGGACTCGTCCATTCTGGACCCGGCCTTTTTGACGGTCTGGATGTTTTTCAGGTCCACGGTGTATTTTCCGTCTGCGTCCTTGTCGACGACCGTCTTTACAGCATCGACCACCATGTTCGCGAAATATTCTCTGGATCCGCTGACGGATTTGGAGATCATCGCGGTCTGGGCGATCAGCTTCAGGTTCGCCTCGTCGTCGATGGTGACTTTCTTGGCGATGTTCTTCAGAACTTCCTGGGCCTTCTCGTTCGCGAGCCTGTATCCGTTGGCGATGATCGTGGGGTGGACGTTGGCGTCGATGAGATCCGTCGCTTTTTTCAGAAGCTCTCCGGCGAGGATGACGGAGGTTGTGGTACCGTCTCCGACCTCGGCGTCCTGGGTTTTGGCGACCTCGACGAGCATCTTCGCGGCGGGGTGCTGCACGTCCATTTCCTTCAGGATCGTGACTCCGTCGTTGGTGATCACGACGTCTCCCATGGAGTCGACGAGCATTTTGTCCATTCCTCTGGGGCCGAGGCTGCTCCTTACAGCGTCGGAAATCGCCTTGGCGGCGGTGATGTTGTTGAACTGGGCGTCTTTGCCTCTTTCTCTCTTGGTTCCTTCTTTGAGAATGATAATAGGTGCGTTTCCCATACCCATTTTTGTTCCTCCATTCTTCCTTTGTGGAATACTAAGCGGTTAAAGTTTGTTCTTCTATATAAATATAACTTATCGGTTTTTTGCGTAAACCGATAATTGCAAAAAACGAAACCGCAGCCGGAAAAGACGATGCGCGGGAACGTTACGGCTTCGCCGGACGGCAGTATTTCCCGGTAACCGATTCCGGATCGATTCTGAATACCGATACCGCGCGGATTCTCTCCGGGCTCATCGGCAGGTCTTTTCTCCCGGGAGCGAGAGATCCTATCATAGCCCTCAGGACGGCTTCTTTTTCGCCTGGATCCGCGACGGGGGCCGCGGTTCCTTTAACGATCACCGACTCGTAGGACGCGGTGACGTTGCATGCGGTATTCCCCGTAATTATGTATCCGTCCGATCTCGCGACGGCGAAGCAGCATCTGGGATCGGCAGCCAAGTTCAGTGCCTTCTCCCCTTTCCCGGATCCATGGAAATATATTCTGTCTCCGTAGAAGACGTAGTTCACCGGAGTTCCGCAGGGGAAGCCGTCGCGTCCGGCGGTGCAGAGGATCCCGTACTCCCCGTTCTCCAGAAATCTGCGGATCTCCGGATCCGTCATAGCCCCCTTTATTGCATTCATCATCTTACGAAGAGGAGCTCGCGGTACTTGGGGAGCGGCCACATCTGATCGTCGACTATCATTTCGAGGGCGTCGACATGAACCCTGATCTCGTCCAGGAAGGGAACGATCTCGTCATGGAACGCCACGGCTCTCTCCCTTTCGGATCCTATCTCGATAATTCTGTCGGCCGCCTCCTCCATTCTGATCACGAGGGAACGGGCTTCGCTGATGCGCGCAGCGATTTCCCTGATGATATCGATCTCTCCGGATGCGACCTTCTTGTATTCGTCTTCTTCGAAGATCTCCTTCATCTTGGAGACGTTGTCGAGAAGCACGGACTGGTATCTGGTGGCCACCGGAAGGATGTGGTTGGCTGTGAGATCGGCAAGGACTCTCGCCTCGATCTCTATCTTCTTGCTGTAGATCTCCCAGTCTATCTCCGCTCTGGCCCGCAGCTCCGTCCGGCTCATGACGCCGGTTCTGCCGAACACTTCCGTCGTTCTTTCCGAGAGAAGGCTGTCGTAGATCAGAGGCGCGCTCGTTTCGCAGTCGAGCCCGCGTCTGGCGGCCTCCGCTTTCCACTCCTCCGAGTATCCGTTCCCGTCGAAGCACACTTTCTCGCACGATCTGAAGGTGTCCCTGGTCTCGTCCAGAAGAGCCTTCATGACCGGGATTCCGGAGGCTACGCGCCTGTCAACCGCCTCTCTGAACCTCTCCAGCTGATATGCCGTTATCGTGTTCAGCACCGATACCGCGCTCGAGCAGTTGGCAGAAGATCCCACGGCTCTGAACTCGAATCTGTTTCCGGTAAACGCGAAGGGGGACGTCCTGTTCCGGTCGGTGTTGTCGATCAGAAGCTCCGGAACCTGCGGGATTCCCAGGCTGTATCCCACCTTTCCCTTGATTTTGACCATGTCCATCGAGTTCAGGAGCTCTCTGAATGCCTCCGTCACCTGGGTCCCCAGGAACGACGAGATTATCGCGGGCGGGGCCTCGTTGGCCCCCAGCCTGTGGGCGTTGGACGCGGTCATTATGCTTGCTTTCAGGAGAGCGTTGTTGTCGTACACCGCCTTCAGAACGTTGGCCATGAACGCGAGGAACCTGAGGTTCTCCAGATCCGTCTTTCCGGGAGCCAGGAGGCTTATTCCAGATTCGGTTCCGAGAGACCAGTTGCAGTGCTTCCCGGAGCCGTTGACGCCCGCGAACGGCTTCTCGTGAAGCAGGGCCTTGAACCCGTGCCTGTCGGCCACCGATCTCATCACGGACATGAGCAGAAGGTTGTGATCTATGGCGATGTTGGCCTGCTCGTAGACAGGCGCTATCTCGTACTGGTTGGGGGCGACCTCGTTATGCCTGGTTTTCACCGGAATGCCCAGTTTGTAGCATTCGAATTCCAGGTCCTTCATGAACTCCAGAACCCTGGACGGTATGGATCCGAAGTAGTGATCCTCCAGCTGCTGGTTTCTGGCGGAGTTGTGCCCGACCAGAGTCCTCTCGGCCATTATGAGATCCGGCCTCTGGGCGTACAGCGAGGAATCCACCAGGAAATATTCCTGTTCCCAGCCCAGATAGGAGAATACCCTGTCCCCCTCGATTCCGAAGTATTTAAGAAGCTCTTCTGCCGCGGAGGAGACTGCGACCTCCGATTTCAGCAGAGGGGTTTTGTAGTCCAGCGCCTCCTTGGTGTACGAGACGAAAACCGTGGGGATGCACAGGCGGTCCCCCATGACGAAAGCCGGCGAGGAAGGATCCCATGCGGTGTATCCCCGCGCTTCGAACGTGTTCCTGAGCCCTCCGTTTGGGAAAGACGAGGCGTCCGATTCCTGCTGGCAGAGGATTTTTCCGGTGAAGACCTCGAGGGAGTCGCCCTTTCCGTACGGCTCCGCGAAGGAGTCGTGTTTTTCGGCGGTTCCTCCGGTGAGAGGCTGGAACCAGTGTGTGTAATGCGTCGCGCCCATGTCCTGGGCCCAGCGCTTCATTCCGGCGGCAACCTGTTCCGCCGTATCGCGGTCCAGAGTCACTCCCTGCTCGATGGATTCGTACACTTTCCTCCTGGTGTCGGACGAAAGGTACTTTCTCATGTTGCTCCGGCTGAAAACGTTGCATCCGTAGTAATCTGAAGTGGAATCCGCCGGAGGCCGGGCTTTCACCGCCGTTTTGGCGTACGCCTCCTCCACGGCTCTGAACCTGCTGTTTGCCATAGTGCTCTCGCATGCCGGTACCGTTATAAATAATTTGATTTAGTTTAAATCAATAGCAGGATGTTTTTAGGATAGATAAATATCTAATATTTTTGAAAATTATGGATATATATTCAGTTTTTTAATATTTTTCAGAGCACTGTCCGGAACAGGGAGGGGCCGGCGGCCTCATGTGTCTTCGAAAACCGGACGGATTCTTTTAGAATAGTTTTAGAATAGTAATTGTATTAACCGTCGGTGAGACTGTGGCGTTTAAACTGTTCAAGAACGGGGACGACCTATACAGCGAAGGAAACGAATTGATCAAGCGCGGAGAATTCTCCAAGGCGCGCGGAGTGCTTCAGAAATCTATAAACAAAGAGGGAGGAGTCAACGACGTGGCGGCCGCCCAGGTCGCCCTCATCGATATGATGGGCAAGCTGGACAAGCCGGACTGCTACTCCGGCCTGATCGCCGCCCTGAAAAATCTGAAGTCGGACGACTTCGATTTCGGACTGACGCATGTCGACAGGGACCGTCTTCTGGTAGAAGCGGAGCTGACGTTCAGGAAAGTCAGCCTGATGATCCAGAGGGCGCAGAAAAAGGATCTCGAAGCCGTTTCCAAGAACCTCGAAGTTCTGGCTCAGGAGTTCCAGGAGAAGATCGGAAGCGATCATCTGATCATCCAGGAGATATTCAACAACGACACTACCGTTACCGGTACGAGCGAATTCTTCAATCTGATGGCGGTTTCGTTCGAGGCGCTGTCCGATTCGGTCGTGTGGGAGAACCCCTCCAAGGCCGCGGAGTACGAGCAGATCGCGATGGGATACCGCAAGCAGAACGGACAGAGCGGAAGCGCGAACGAGGCCAGATTCAAAGCGTATAACAATACGTGCAAGTGCTGGCTCTGCGGAAGGCTCGCCTCCGGAGAGGGGATACACTTCTATTCGGCGCCCGCGGACATATCTCCCGCCCTCGCCCTCGAGAGCAGCTGCGAAGGCACCAGCAAGAACAGGGACGAGGAGAGCAAACACATCTATATCTGCCGCGCGTGTTATTCGGCCGTGTCCAAACGCGCCGACGAAATCGCGTACGGATACCACCAGAAAGCAATGAGCGAGATGCGCGCCATGGAAGCGAGGCTTCAGGCCGAGATCAGCTCGCTGCAGAGAGAGATCAGCACACTGAGGATGATGAGGTCGAACTGAAATGGAAGAGATGGTTGAACTCCGGTGCAAATATTGCGGCGCACCGCTGGATAAGAAAGATCTGGAATCGGAATCGCCCTATGTCACGTGCCAGTGCTGCGGTACCAGCCAGCAGCGCGTGGACGCCAAGGCGTACATGGATCAGATGATGGGCGAGATCAAATCCTGGATAAGCAAAGCCGTTCCGGGAGGTTTTTCGATAAGCCAGACGGAGAACGTCGATCCGATAGCGAGACACAGCATTTACGTCAACAACGTCAAGCCTATGATCGATCCCGAGATCAGAGAGTTCAAGCTCAACATGAACTCGGTCATAAGCAATCCGCTCATAGTCCTCCCGTTCAGCAAAGGGGAGCCTATGAAAGCCAAATACACGTCGAACTATGCTTTCGAATTCAATGCGAAACTCAAGAGCATAGAGCCTCTGGCCATCGATGTCGACAACAAGAACAGCATAGTGGAAGCCGAAAACCTCGCCTCCACGTACGCTCTGATGGTCAACAATTCCAAACTGCTCTCGGATACCACACCCGGGAGATTCGTTCTGATGGCTAACAATTTCAAGGAGTCAGCGAGCAACATGAGCAGATGCAAAGGGTACGAACCCTTCGTCCAGAGGCTGAACGCGCTCGCCGAGATCTGCACGGCATCGGACTATATACTCAACGGCAACGCTCTGGACTGCACGGTGTACGCGGAAAGGGGAATCAAAAGCCTCGAGGAAGCGAAAAAGAACCTTCTGAGGAGCCCCACTATGGCCGTTATGATACGCGCCGTGGATCTCGAGGTCTCGCAGTCCAAAACGCTGCTTCACATAGCCGAGATGTCCAACGGATCCTCCTCCGATCCGCTTAAGCTGCTGAACACTCTCAACAGCATCACCAGCCTGAGATATCCCGACAACCCCACCTGGAATTACCTTCTCGACAAGAAGGAGAGGGACGTGGAGATGTTCAAAGGAATCGAGGATATCATTTCCGCACGCGACTCCGGTTCTCTCCTGATATGCGCCGGAGACGGCGACACACTCTACCCCTTCTGGGACGTGGATCTGAAATACAGCTTCACGACCGGCGCTCTGTTCTCCAAGAAGAGCGTGGAAGTGACCGAGGATCTCCTCATCCCGGCCACGTTCACGATATCGGAGACCGCTCTCTCCAATCCGAAGACCGGGCTTACCGACATATTCGGGGCAGCTCCCGAGGCGTCCATAATGTCCAAGATCAAGGGTCAGGAGAACAGCATAAGCGGAGGGGCAGGAATAGGCGTTCTGTCCGATTCCGCCGCTTCCAATTCGCCCGGAAGCAAGAGGATCATCGTTCCTCTCAGCACGAAAACCGAAGCTACGAAGCTCGTGGAAGAGTATCTCAAGCAGTGTTCGACCACGCACTCCAAGCTTAAACTGAGCAAGCCCGTAGTAAAGAGGCTGATTTATATCCCGTGCAAAACCGACGGGGACCGCGTCGTGCTTCCCAAAGCGTTCGACAAACTGGCTCCCAAAGTCGTCAGCGCACTCGGAACAAAGAGTTTAGTAATAATTTGAGCGTGATGAGAATGGCGTCTAATTCAAACAGTACCTGGGGGGCGATCTCCGGAGGAGTATTCCTTCTCGCGATCGCGCTCGGGATTGCGATATTCTACGTTACCGGCGAGGCCTGGAACGCACTCTGGACCGTGCTGATAGTGTTCGGAGCGTTCACCGCCGTATCCTCGGTATTCAGAGGAAAGGGCACGAACAATTTCGGGGCTTCCTACGGCGATTCCATCATGGTCGGGGGGATTCTTCTGACCGCGATAGGCGCCTCGGGCCTGGTATACAGCCTGACCGGCGACTTTATAATAACCGTTATTGTACTAATCGTGATCATAGCCGCTATAGGAATAGTAATGGCAATAAAGAACAGGAACAACTGATAATATGGCAGAACTTGACAGCGTTGTAAAATCTAAAATGAAGAGCGATATGGGCCTCTTCGAGAAGATCAAGCTCTATATCCCCGGATACAAAGGATACAAAGAGAAGAACCTGCGCAGGGACGCGGACAGGGCCGTGAGGCTCGAGCTGTCCCGCGCCATACAGGGCTCCAAGATGGATCTCGGCGAGATCCAGAAGGGAGTCATCGACGACTTCGACATGCTCACCGACGTCGAGAGGATAAGGACCAAAGTCGACAGGTACGATATCGACATCAAGAAAGCGGTGAACGGATACTCCGGATTCCACGACTCCGTGAAGATTCTGGAGGCCGATCTCGATAAAGTAATGGAGTGGGACGCCAAAATCCTCGAGGATATCCAGTCCCTCAGGGAGGCGACCGAGAGGATCCTCGAGCTCGTCGACGAGGGATCCCTCCAGAGGAAAGATCTCCGCAAATTCGAGAGGTGCATCGACGACATGATCGAGGCGTACAACGAGAGGGAAGCGGTAATGAAAGGATTCCAGACCGAGGAGGCCTTGTGATGGCGAACACCAACGTTGTCACATGGGATTCGCAGGGGCCCGACGATATAATCTACTGCTTCGACCACGACGATCTCAGGACTCTCACGTCCGTCACCGTTCCCGAGCACGCCGTCGCTCTCTTCATCAGGGACGGCCAGCTTCAGGGAACTCTCGAGGCGGGAAGGCATCTCATAACCTCCGCCAACATCCCCTGGCTCACCAAGCTGTACAACCTCGCGCTGGGCTACAAGGAGACTCCGTTCAAGGTTCAGATAATTTACATCTCGCTGAAGATGTTCAACGGGAAGTGGGGAATCCGCGGAATGATCAAAGCCGCGGAAGGCTATGACGTCCCCATAACCCTGATGGCCAACGGAGACTACCAGTTCCGCGTTTCCGATATCCCCGTGTTCTACACGCAGGTTCTCGGAGGACTCAAATCCTACAGCACCGCAGATCTGAACGCTTTCATGAAGAGTTTCATAAACGAGCAGGTCACGCAGCAGCTCACGGCCCAGTACTACATGGACGTGTACGGCAATCTGGAGAAAGCTTCTACCGTCACCAAGGTGAAGATAGAGCAGTACTTCACCCAGAGGGGTATAGAGCTCCTCTCTCTCAAAATATCGGAGCTGAGGACTACCGAGGAGGATCAGAAGAAGATCTTCGAGTATCTCCAGTTCAGCAGCAAAAACGGAGAATCGTTCAAGAGGTATGAGGTCATGGACAGAATGGCGGACGCGATCGGCAACTCCGAGGGAGGAGCCGCTGTAGGAACCGGCATGCTTCTGTTCCCTCAGATGTTCCAGCAGCTTCAGGGACAGCAGGGCGGACAGCAGCAGGGAGGAGGACAGCAGGGCGGACAGCAGATGCTCTGCCCGTACTGCGGAAGGCCTAACCAGTATCCGTACTTCCACTGCAACTTCTGCGGAAGGCCGGCGCCCGGACAGGCTCCCCAGGGAGGCTATCCCCAGGGAGGATACCCGCAGGGATACCCCCAGGGAGGCTATCCCCCGTACGGATACTATCCGCCCAACGGCCCCCAGCAGCCCTATCCCCAGGGAGGCTATCCCCCGTACGGATACTATCCGCCCAACGGCCCCCAGCAGCCCCCCGCGGGATCCGAAGTTCCTCCGGCGGGAGTGCAGCAGGCAGCGGGATCCGAAGGCTCTCCGGATGCCGGCGCCGCGGCCCCCAAGTACAACAGCTGCCCGTACTGCGGGCAGGACATCTCCGGTCTTCCGAAGACTCCCAAATTCTGCCCCTACTGCAGGGAGCAGCTTTACTGAAACCCGATCCGGCCCCGCGCCGGATCCCTTTCTTACGCTACTGTTTTTATCGCCGTGACGATACGGATGTATGAAACTCGAAGATTACGTCACGTCCATTCCCGACTTTCCCAAGCCCGGAATAATTTTCAGAGATATTACCACCGTCACCCTGAATCCGGAGGGATTCGGCATGGCTATCGATCAGCTCATCGAATCGCTGGAGGATCTGGATTTCGATCTCGTCGCCGGTTCGGAGTCCCGCGGATTCATTTTCGGAGCCCCGGTCGCGTACGCGATGGAGAAGGGCTTCATTCTCGTCCGCAAGAAGGGAAAGCTTCCCAGAGAGACCATTTCCGAAAAGTACGATCTGGAGTACGGAAGCGCCGAACTGGAAATCCACAAGGACGCGGTAAAGCCCGGCCAGAAGGTGGTGATCGTGGACGATCTGATAGCTACCGGCGGCACGACCGAAGCCATGGTGAAGCTTATAGAGCGTCTCGGCGGAAAAGTCGTCAAAATCTGCTTCGTGATGGAGCTGGCCGGCCTCGGCGGCAGAGAAAAACTGAAAGGGTACGACGTGGAATCGTTGATAAGATACGAGGGCAAGTAAATGAAAGTCGCCAGCGCCGGAATAAAGGACGGATTCTTTCTGGATAAGTACGGATCCAAAGGAACCGAGAAGATCAAAGGCATGCCCTCCCTCTCATTTCCTTTTTCGATAGAAGACGCTCCCGGAAATACTGTGAGTTTCGCAGCCGTTTTCGATGATTACGACGCGGTTCCCGTTTCAGGATTCTGCTGGATCCACTGGATCCTGGCCAATCTTAAGAAAACGTCGGTGGCAGAGGGAGAGTCCCGCAATTCAAAGGATTTCACGGAGGGGCTCAACAGCTGGCACGGAGTGCTTGATCGTTTTCCTGCATCCGAAGCGACAGGGTACGGCGGCATGGCTCCCCCGGACAAAGTCCACAGATATACTCTGAAAGTTTTCGCTCTCGACTGCGAACTTGATCTTAAACCCGGCTTCGCCCTCAACGATCTGGTGTTCGCCATGATGGGCCACATCCTCGATACTGCCGTTCTCGTGGGAAAATACGGTCCGGAAACTTCCTGATTAAATTCCGCAGACTCCGACGGAAGGATTCTGCGGATTTTCCGTTAACCTGGCGGCCCTGCCGGGAATTGAACCCGAATCATTGGTTCCGAAGTCCAACAGGATATCCACTACCCCACAGGGCCCGCTACCTCATTGTTGATCGCCTGATATATAGATGGTTGCTTTCCGGAGGCGGCCGGGCGCCGGAAGCGACAGCAACTCCTTTATCGGAATTCAGCGATCGCCCGCCCATGGCCAAAGTTATAATGAATCACGGTGCCGGAGGGGAGCTGATGCAGGAATTCCTCGGAAAGCACATCACAAGCCATTTTCCTAAAATGGGCGCCGAGGTTCCGCTTGATTCGATGGACGATTCGGCTGTTATAGACGATATCGTATTCACGATAGACGGGCACACCGTCAAGCCCCTGTTCTTCCCGGGAGGGGACATAGGAAAGATATCGGTCGCCGGAACCGTGAACGACATTTCGGTCATGGG
>JAEEKU010000153.1 GCA_016282555.1 Methanomassiliicoccaceae archaeon | reverse complement strand
GCATTGGCGCGTCACCGAACCCGGCGTGACCGTCGAGATCGGCCACGTTGGCGGTCGCTCCAGCTGGGGGGGGGGGATCGGCAGGAACGTGTCGTCAAGAGGCGAATATGACGAGGTGCAAACGGGTGCAAATGCCGCACTTTATGGCGGACTCTGTATGGCTTGAGCCGGGGCGCATTATAAACCGGTTCAGCTCAGGAAGTATGATCATACCGCTTCCCGCATCATTTTTGCTTTTCTCCGCTGTCATCGTTTGATGAACCGGCCGGTTTACAGGATATATCATCCGTCAATACCGCTGTTTATACCCTGATACAGGTTACTGGTATGCGCAGAGTCCGTTTCTTGCCGGCAGGAAAAGGGCTTGCGGGAGGAGAATGTATGGACAAGAGAGTAGCGCTTGCCGTCGCCGTTGCTGCGTCGATAGCCTTTGCGGCCGCCGCGATTCTGCTGACTGACGGCAGGGATTCCGGCGGGGACAGAATTCCCGTCAACAGCCAGTATAAGGTCGTTATAGAAAGCGACGATTACACCAAGTTCACGATTAACGGGGATGGTCCGTGGGGAAGCTCGGAGGGGTATTACGATCCGGGAACCAGGATAACGCTGGCCGCCGTCACGGAGACCGGGCATTTCGGAGGATACTACACAGGCGGCGAATGCGTATGTGCCGATACCGTCTACGAATTCACCGTGAAATCGGATCTTTCTATCAGTCTGGTCACCAAAGATCTCGCCGCTCTGAAGATCGACGGCGGCAAAAGCGAGCTGTTCGTCAACGGATTCAGCGCCGGAAACTATTATGAGAAAGTCGTGACCGCGGGTACTCAGATGACGGTCTATGCGGTTGCGGCGGAAGGCACCGTCGTTACCGGATGGACCGGTTCCGTCGTTTCCGAATACCCTGTGTGTTCCTTCGCCGCGGATTCCGATATGGAGATATCCGTATCAGAAAAGGAGACGTCCGGTTCTGCCACCGTAATCGCCGTTGCCGCGATGCCCTCGGACGGAGGCAGCATAGCCGCATACGGCCAGATCGTCGGCGGCAAATACGCCGTGAGGATCGGGCAGGAAGGCGGTCCTCTCCGTCTTTCCGCCGCGGCCGCGGACGGCCATTCTTTCAGCCACTGGATTCTGAGCACCGGCGACGTTTACACAGATCCGGACATCAGCATCTCCGCCGGTCCGGAAAGGATAAACGTAACCTGTACGTTCACCGCCGCTCCGGCATAAACTGCCCGAAACAGTTTCATCCCGGGCGGAGATCGCTCCGGGATTTTTATTTCGGAAAAATGACGGTATGGTTATAAGCGCCGATGGCGGTACGCACTTTATGGATACAGCGATGGCATGGATTATCCTGCTGGTTGCCAGTATTATAGAGCCTATATGGGTCACCTGTCTGGATAAATCCGAAAATTTCAAAAAAATCGGATGGGGAATCGCTGCGGTCGTTCTTGTGCTATTATGTCTATATCTGCTTTCGATTCCTTCCAATCCGGATCATCTCGGGCCGGGAATATCGTATTCCATTCTCGCGGGAATAGGCGCCGCGGGAATAGTTCTCATCGGCAGAGTACTGTACAAAGAAAAACTGACGGCGCGCAAGCTTCTGTTCGTAACGATGATAGTGGCCGGCATAATAGGTGTCAGGCTGATTTCGGGGTGATTTGAATGGAGATCAGGAATAAGACTGCTTTTGCATGGATTCTGATTATACTCGGAGGATTTCTGCAGCTCGGATGGTCTATCGGCCTGGCGTATACGGAGGATTTCACCAACATCGGGTGGGACGTCGTGACAATCGTCTTCCTGTTTCTGAGCATGGTGTGTCTGGAGTACCCTATGAGGCTGGGAGTCCCCTTTACGACGGCTTATGCGGTATGGATAGGAATAGGCGTGTTTTTCACGGTTGTAATCTCCTATGTTCTGGGACTGGAGGAATCCGGATTCTCGTGGGGAATGGCGCTGTGTCTGGCTCTGATCCTCGCAGGAGTCGTGGGGCTAAAGCTGACTCCCGTGGAGTACGCCGACGACGGGAAAAAGGAATGATCAAGGCCGTTCCGGACGGCGGCGGAGGGCTGGAAAATCCGTCCTTTCCGTACTGATATTTAAAACATGGCCTCGTCCGGAATGCGCCGCTTTACCGGGCGGTCCGGAATCCCCCGCCGCCCGTTTTTTCTTATGCCCGATGAAGGTTCTTGATGACCGGGATTAATTCAGGCAACTGCATTTAACTAATACGAGGGGCGATCTGGACGTCAGAACCTGCCAGCTGCCGGCATCGCCCGCAAGGCCCCGGCGCCAGGCAGAAACATAAACGATCTTCGGGGATATTATGGATAAAAAAGCGCTGATGATTGTCTGTCTGGCCGCAGTGGTCGTAGCCGCGGCGGCGGCAGCAGTCGTTCTGATGTCCGGCGGAAGCCAGGACAGCCACTCCGGCGACAAGGTGTACACCGCCGACGTCCGCGTCCAGGAGGGCGCCGGATATGCGGAGTACTCCGGCGAAGGGAAAACGTATCAGGAGATTCTGAAAGACGCTCTCGGCAGCGACATAGTGATTTCCAACAACGGAAACGTCCAGTCCTACAAGGGCAAGACCAATGCCGGGGACCATTCCTGGGCGGTTTTCAGATGGAAAGCTCCCGAGAAATGGGAGAACGCCAGCAACAAGGATCTGGCCGACGGCATGACGCTGGCTCTGGAATATTCCGTGAGAACCACGGTTTCCGGAGTAACGGAATACAGCAAGCCCGACCTCAAGATCGAGCAGGAAGTCTATTTCTATATCCAGATACCGGAACTGGACGAGATCAGGAACTCGACTCTGAAATCTGTTCAGGAGAAGCTCAAGGCGCTGGACTTCTGGCTGCAGAAATCCGGATTTTCCGACGATGATATGAAGAAAGGCTTCTGGACCAAAGGAAAGGGCGCTAATTCCAACGAGGCTCTCGCGAACGCGGTTCACGATTACATGTTCAAAGGTTCGGATCTTAAGCTTCTCACGGATCCCGCATGGGATTACAGGGCGTATACTCTCGACGGCACCGAAGGATACTATCAGTACGGAATCCGTCCCGACACGTTCGGATGGTTCAATACTTTCCTGGGGTGGGAGGATCTCGATATAGGGACGCAGAGATGGACGTACTGGTCCCAGGGATGCTACAACCCCAACGCCAAGACTCTCGATATGCCCGAGGAATGGCAATACAACCAGAAGACCCTCGGGCAGTACGACATGGAGACTTACAGATATTACGCCATAATCCTCCAGTCTACCTCGCAGGACGAGGCGGACAACGAGAACGTGATGTCCAAGGTTCCGACTCCGTCCACGATTCCGGCCGGTATGCGATCATGAACGCGGCCCGGAAGAAACTGGCTATGAGCGCCGCGGTGGCGGCCGTCGTAATACTGGCCGTCCCGGCGGTAGGTCTTACCCAGACCGAGGCGGAAGGCAGAAGCGGAGTAGTCATAGATTTCGGGTACTGGGACACGGTGTGGACGGCGATCGATTTCGGAGACGGCATGAACGGCTACCAGGCGCTGGAAAAAGCCTGCGAGCTCGAAGGGTTCCCGCTGGTATATCTCGATGACGCTCACACCATCGTGTTTTCGGTGAACGAGCAGTCCAACCTTCAGGGGAAGAAATGGGGGATGTATACCATGGACGGGAAGGGATGGGCCTTCTGCGAGGATCCCGCGTCCGTCACCCTCGGGAAGGGAGACGTGATCTCCTGGGCGAGAGCCAGCGGTCCGGAGGACGTCATTCCGGGAACCGACCAGTCCGGTTTCACATATTACAGCTACGCCGATGCCGGTTATTCCCTGAAAACCGGAGAGAAACTAAAGGTCGTTTCCCTCGCGCCCTCGGTGACGGAGACCGTGTGCTCTATAGGCGGTTTCGATTACATCGTGGGAACCGATCTTTACAGCAACTATCCTCAGGAAATCTCCGACGCCAAGGCCGAAGGGAAGATCAAAAACGTCGGAGGTTACTCCGATCCCAACTACGAATGGATAGTGAAGCTGGGGCCGGACATAGTGTTCTGCGAGGGCGGAACCGGGGAGCACGTGGCAATGGCCGACAAACTCAGGAAATCCGGAATAGACTGCGTGGTCACCTACGACGTGACGGATACCGAGACCCTTTACGACAACGTCTGGATAGTCGCTTCCGCGATGGGCCTCAGCGGCAACGCGAATTCCGTCATACAGTCGTTCAGGGGAACCATCGACGCCGTCTCGGGAGTGATAGGTTATCAGGCTTCCGTGAGGACTTTCATAGCGCTGTCCGCGGATCCCTCCCCCTGGACATCAGGGAGCGGCACCTTCGCCTCGGACGTCATTTCGAAAGTATCGGGAACGAACGTATTCGATTCCCAGTCCTCGTCGTGGTTTATGGTTTCCAAGGAGCAGATTCACGCGAAGCAGCCGCAGGTGATGATCATTCTCCACGGCGGAGAGGTCACATCCGAAGAGCAGTACGAACAGATCATCGAACATCTGGATCCGGTGTGGAAGGAGACTCCCGCGTTCAGAAACGGGAACGTGTACCTGTTCACGGGTCCGGCGGCCGATCTTCTTTCGAGGCCGGGGCCGAGGCTGTGCGAAGCCGATGAACTTCTCGGAAAGGCGCTTCATCCGGATTCTTTCACCGACAGGGATCCTCTGGATACGATCCCGAAATATCTGGGTTCCGATTACAAGTATTATCTGAAATACCAGAGGTCGTACTCATGAAGATTCTTCTCGCGGCCGTAATTTTTGTTATGATCGTATCCGCTTTTCCCGCCGCGGCCGGCGAGGAGTCCGGAGATTCCGTTCTCGTCGATTACGGAAACGGATCCTACCGCTGGTTCGAGAACAAAGGCGGATCCACTTTCTCGGAGGTTCTGGAATCCTCTTTGGATCCGGCTACTGCCGATCTTATAAAATCATCGCCGTCCGGATACTGCGCATGGCGCCTGTATTCGTGGAACGGACAATGGGAGTATCTGGGAACCGATCTGGATTCGGGCTGTTCCGGAACCGTGGCCTTCGGATATTATCCCGAGGGGTTCGCTCCCGTCTGCACTCCCGGATACCCCGATGCATGGACCGTTCTGGGAGGATCGTCCTCCGCATCCAACGTTTCCGCCTCCTTCGGGCAGAGGGAGCCGGAGATGCCGGTCGAGTGGTACAACACTTACAGCACCGG
>JAEEKU010000152.1 GCA_016282555.1 Methanomassiliicoccaceae archaeon | reverse complement strand
CCTGAAGGATGCCATCAACCCCAACCTCGTCCAGACGCTGGAGGGACAGCCGGTGTTCGTGCACGGATTCCCGTTCGCCAACATAGCGCACGGAACCAACAGCCTCATCGCGACCAAAACGGCTCTGAAACTCAGCGACTACGTCATAACCGAAGCGGGATTCGCTTCGGATCTCGGCGGAGAGAAGTTTATGGATATCGTCTGCAGACAGGGAGGAATATCCCCGGACTGCGTGGTGATAGTGGCTTCGGTAAAGGCTCTCATGACTCACGGCGGCGGAATTCTTGAAGATCCGTCCACGCTTACGCTAGAAACCCTCCGCAAAGGTCTGTGCAACCTCGACAAGCACATAGAGAACATGTCCTGTTACGGAGTCCCGGTAGTCGTCTCCATCAACCATTTCGCGCAGGACAAGCCGGAAGAGATCGATCTGATCAAAGCCCACTGCAAAGAGCTCGGAGTGAAGGTCGGATTCTCCGACGGATTCTGCGAGGGAGGAAAAGGCAGCACGGATATCGCCAGAATGGTCATCGAAGCGACGGAGTCCCCCAAGAAGTTCAGATTCCGTTACGACGCGGATCTTCCCGTGAAGGAAAAAATAAGCATAATCGCGAAGAAGATCTACGGAGCAGACGGAGTAGCCTACTCTTCCGCGGCGGAAAAGGCGCTGGCGCAGATCGAATCCGGGGGTTACGGAAAACTTCCCGTATGCATAGCGAAGACCCAGGCCTCCCTGTCCGACGATTCCTCCAAAAAAGGCGCTCCGAAGGGATGGACCCTGAACGTGAGAGAGGTGTGGCTGTCCGCGGGGGCGGGATTCATAGTCCCCGTCTGCGGAACCATGACTCTGATGCCGGGCCTTCCGAAAGTCCCGGCCGCGATGAGAATGGATCTCCTTCCCGACGGAAGGATCACCGGCCTCAAATGAAACGGGAGGGGGCGAAAGCCCTCTCGTCTTTTTTCAGATTCTGAATACCAGTATTTCGCTAATTTCCTGTCCTTTTTGTTCTCTCTTCCGCCGGACCGGTAAAGATCGGCGAGGAATCTCTGGGCTCCCTTGTGCCCGTGCAGAGCGGCCTGCTTCAGCATAACCAGGGACATAAACTCGTCCCTGCCGCATCCGAACCCGTGGAAGTACAGCTGGGCCAGTATGAACTGGGCCTCCGGCAGCTCCTTATCGGCGGCTTTTTTGATCCATTTGAACGCGTTCTCGCCGTCTTCGCGTTTCAGATATAAGATGCCGGTTTCGAGCTCCGCGCGGGTATCGCCGCGGCTGGCGGCCTCTTTGAGATACTTTTCCGCGAGATACTCCGTTCTGGCCACGCCGGAACCTTTGGAATACATCATCCCCAGATAGAACGCGGCGTTTCCGTCGCCCATATCGTACGAGGATTTCAGAAGTTCGAACGCTTTCTCCGGATCCTTCCGGGTCCCCATTCCGTAATAATACATGACGCCCAGAAAGAACCTGCGTCTGGATTCCTCGATCTCCCTGTCATCGGAAAAGAACGTGAATGCTTCCGGATAACTGCCGGCAATCCTCTCCCTAACAATCAGTTCCGCCCTTTCGGCAGGAGTCTGATCCCCGGAAAGAATAGCATTCATGCTTGTGTCTATCGCGGTTACGGATAAAATAACATCGGAATTCCAGGTGTTACCGCGCATTGCAACTGTGCCGTACGCCTGGTTTTCCGGAACTGAATAGAATCCGGCAGCTGGCGGGGATCTTGCCGGCTCCAGCGGATCAATGTACGTGTAAGCTGCTTCCATAAACGAATCCATGAATAAAGGGTATTTAAAACTGAGAAAGGGGTCGCCAAAAGTGGCAATACCATGCGGGGAACAGTTTACGCATATGAGACAGAAACAAATACCAAACAGCGATCTGCCCTTTATGCCCAATGATTCGATTTCCCAGGACGGGGACTACATGCCTTGCCGCGCTCTGATGGACTGCGGCTCTCCCGGATACAACATAAGGGAGGCTGAAAAAGCCGCCGAAGAAGGAGCGGGAAAAGGCGTCCCCGACGCGCAGTATCTCTACTCTTTATTCCTTTACACGGGAACTTCCGTCGCGGAAGACAGGAAAACCGCAGCCGAAACGGCGGGACTCGCTGCCGCTGCGGGATCCGCGTACGCCGCTTCCTTTCTTTCGGAGATCGGCGATTATCCGGAAGAGCTTTCGGAACGCCTCGTGAAGCTGAGAATGAGAGGGGAACAGAGGGACATCAAAGCATGCGGGGAACTCTTCGATCTTTACGATCACGGGTTGTCCGGAGTCAGAAAGAACCACGCGGAAGCCGTGAGGTGGTACACCGTGTGCGCCGAAGAGGGCGACGCCGAGGCGCAGGACACGATAGGCTTCATGTATCTGAAGGGAAAAGGGATAAGAAAGAACCGCGAGAAAGCCGTATACTGGCTGAACAAAGCCGCGGAGAACGGATCGACCTCGGCGATGAATCATATCGGGCAGATGTATTACGAGGGGCAGTGCGACACCGAACCGGACATACAGAAAGCGATCAAATGGCTTTCGAAAGCGGCCGACGGCGGAAACGTGGACGCGCAGTTCACCCTGGGAAGCATCTACCTCCTGCACAAGGAATTCCGCGATTCCAAGAAAGCCAACGTCTATTTCCTGAAGGCGGCGGAGCAGGGGCACGCCGAAGCGCAGTATCAGATAGCAACTTCCTACATGTACGGAGACGGCATCAAAAAGGATCAGAGCGAAGCCGTAAAATGGTTCGAGAAATCCTGCGAGAACGGCTACCAGCAGGCTATGGTGGATTATTCGAAGTATTCGCTGGAGGGGG
>JAEEKU010000014.1 GCA_016282555.1 Methanomassiliicoccaceae archaeon | reverse complement strand
TCCGGTCAGAGGGAGCAGGAAAGGCCTCGCCGCCGCCATAGGATGCAACCCGTGGTTCACCGAGGCGGATCCTTACAGGGGCGGGATGGCATGCATCGACGAGGCCTGCAGGAACCTGGTCGCCGTAGGATCCAGGCCGAACGCGTTCACGGACTGTCTCAACTTCGGAAATCCGGAGAAGCCCGAGAGGCTGGGAGAGTTCAGGGAGGCGGTCAGGGGAATCGGCGAGATCGCCCGCGAATTAAACATTCCTATTCCGTCAGGAAACGTCAGCCTGTACAACGAGGCCCCCGGAGGCAGCCGCATCCTTCCGACGCCCATGATTCTGGGCTGCGGGATTATTGATGATGTGAGCAAAGCGGTGACGGCCGATTTCAAGAAGACCGGAAGCGTGATCTTCCTGATCGGAAAAACCGATGACGAGATGGGCGGATCCCTTCTCTTCAGGAAGTTCGGAGGAGAGCAGGGAGACGTTCCCGCTGTAGATATTCCCGGGCTGAAGAGGAAGACGGATAAAATCCTCGCCGCAATGGACGAGAAGCTCGTTCTGAGCTGCCACGACTGCTCGGACGGGGGTCTGGCCGTCGCGGTCGCCGAAATGTGTCTGGCGGGAAATACGGGGGCCGAGCTGGATCTCACGGCTATGGAGGTTCTCCCCCTTCCCTGCAAGCTGTATTCCGAGAGCTGCAGCCGCTGGGTCGCCGAGGTCGCCGGAAAGGATGCCGCCAGATTCACGGAGATCATGGGGGACGACGCCGTCCCGATAGGGATAACCAAGGGAGATTCCCTCGTGATAAAGGACAGCGGCACGGAGATTCCCGTGGAGGAGCTGAGAAAAGCTTGGAACGATCCCCTGTGGAACGCCATGGGAGGTGCCCAGCGATGAAGCCGGAAGATGTGAGGGTATGCGTCATAAGGATAGAGGGAACCAACTGCGAGGACGAGATGGCTTACGCCTTCGAGGACGTGGGCGCCAGAGCCGAGAAGGTCCACCTGAAGCAGCTGATAAAGCAGGCCCCCGCGGGACTTTGCAGGGATCTGGAGGATTACGATGTTCTCGCAGTCCCGGGAGGATTCTCGGCCGGCGATTACGTCAGAGCCGGGGCGATTTTCGGGGCGAGGATAAAAGCCGGCCTCGGTTCCGAGATAAAGAGGTTCGTGGAGTCCGGAAAGCCTGTTCTCGGAGTATGCAACGGATTCCAGATTCTTGTCGAGATGGGCCTTCTTCCCGCCTTCGAGGGAACGATGTCCGAAAGTCCCTCCGCCGCATTGTACAACAACGACTCCGGCCGTTTCGAATGCCGTCCGACCGTTCTGAGGAACGACAGCCGCGGAAAGTGCGTTTTTGCATCTTCGATTCCGTCCAGCAAGCTTCTCGCGATCCCCTCCGCCCATGCCGAGGGGAAGCTGCTGAGCGCGGATCCGGATTTCGTAAACAGGCTGGAGGACAACGATCAGATCGTGTTCAGGTACGTCTGTCCGGACGGCTCCGATGCTGAATATCCGTGGAATCCCAACGGATCTCAGTCGGATATCGCCGGAATCTGCAACCCGGCCGGGAACGTTCTCGGTATGATGCCCCATCCCGAGAGGGCGATGACCAGATACACCCACGCCGACTGGACCAGGAATTTCCCCTCGGAGGAGGGGGACGGAAGGATAATATTCGAATCCGTCATGAATTATCTTTCAAAAAAATGATTTGCCGGGGGGTCTCCCCCTTTTTTTTCATTCGCTACAGATCGCTTTCAGCTCGATTCTGTCTCCGTCCTCGAGGCTCAGCGTGCGCCTGAGGTGGTACTGGCAGATCACTTCCACCGTGTCCATGTAATGCGATCTCTCCGGAATCACAATGGCGCAGTCGATGTTGCGGATCTTCGCTTTGTAGGCGATGACGTTGCCGAAGCTTCTCCCGTTGGACGAGAATCCTTTTATCAGGTGCCCCTCCATGCTGCGGATGAGATCCAGCCTTCCGACGTCCTCCTGATCTATCTGAATGTTCAGGGTTCCCTGGAACGGCGCGAATCCTAATTCCGATTCGAACTGCTTCATGTATCCGTTCTGGCAGATGTAGTATCCCCCCTCCCCCATGCCGGAGGAGACGGAGCCGTGGAGGGTCACTATATCGGTCATCTCGAAGATTTTGCGGTACTGGTTGTATTCCTTTTTCATATCCTCTATGCCCTTGGAAGTTATCTTTATGCGCTGCTTCCTGGCACCCAGATCCCTCGTTATCAGCTTCTCCTCGAGAAGTTCCAGAATTTTCTTGGACGCGGTCTGCTGGCTCATTTCCAGAGCGTCGCCGAGCTCGCGGGAGGATATGGAGATGTAGTCGTCGATCGCCCCTAGGAGCGCCAGTTCCCTGAGTGAGGACGAATACTTGCTCATGCTGCGGCATATGTCTGATCCAGATAAGAACATGTCGTTATGCCGTTTTTCAGCGGTGGTTTGCGCCGGAAACCGTGGTTCCGCTTTACTGAAACCGGAAGATCGGGAATAAAAGGGAAAAAGGCCCTTGCGGGCTGTGTTTCATGCGGTTACGCGGGAATCGGAGAACCTGATAACCTCGGGGCAGGCCGCGATGGCTATGTTGGCCGCTCCGATTATGAGGAGGACGATCTGAAGCCAGATGAGCGTGCTTCCGAAAGCGATCGACAGAATGACCGCTCCGACGCAGACTGCGGCTATGACGGTTACGGTCTTTCCGGCTATGGGGGCGGTCCTGGAGAACGCTCCGGCGGTTGCAAAGAACATGGTAGCCATAAGGAGATTGATCCCCACGGTTGTCGCGATCTGAAGAGTATCGTTCCATGAATATGCAAGGGCTGCCATAGACAGAATGCCGCCGAGGAGCCCGAGCCCCAGGCCGATGGTCATTTTCTTGGGAGCTATGGACATATTATACCTTCCGTACTATCTTTATGCGGTTATTAAAGTTATCTCAGCTCAGTATGTATTTGACTCCGTCAGCGGCGAGCCAAATCAGTCCCATGGCGACCGCCACGGCCTCTCCCATAGCCAGATCCATGGCCGCGAGAACGGCGAGGGACGAGAACAGCACGCATGCGGCAACCGCCGCGTTGAGCATCCTTCCGTTCTTTCCGTCGTCGATTCCTCCGCAGAGGACGGCGAACCCGAGCAGTACGAAGAAAGCCACCGCGAAGTAGCTGTGGACGTAGTAGTCGTTGGTGTAGATTCCGATGCAGAACAGGAATACCGATGCCGCGCAGAGGAGAATTCCGGATGCGGCTCCGGCCTTTTCGCTCACGACGGTTTTGCCGGCTCCGTAGACGAATATCAGAATTCCGGTGAGCATGCAGCCGTAATTGAACAGGTTCTTCGTAAGCTCGACGTCGGAGGTGCCCATATCGGACAGCGTGTTCTCTCCGAGAATCCAGAGCGGATCGGCGTTCGCCGCCACTATCCAGATGAAAGCAAACAGTATCGCCGCCACGAGCCCCAGCACCCCGAGGCCTTTAGCGCTGCGTTTAACTTCTGTCATAAGTCCGGAACATCTCTTAATTATTATATTGGTTTTGATTCATGACGATCCCATGATGCAGTTTCAGGAGACGTTTTTGCCATGAAGAACCTGTTTTTCGTCGGAACCGCCGGCAGCGGCAAGAGCACTCTGGTAGGAGCCTACAGGCAGTGGCTGGAGGGAGCGGGCGTCGACGCGATCGTCGTGAACATGGATCCGGGCGCGGAATCCCTTCCGTACGATCCCGATATAGACATCCGCGAGTGGATAAGCCTGTCTGATGTAATGGGAGAATACGGCCTCGGGCCCAACGGGGCGCAGATCGTCGCCGCGGATCTCATGGCCGTGAACATAGAGAAAATGACCTCGGTCTTCTCGGAATACGATACGGATTACGTTCTCATCGATACCCCCGGACAGCTGGAGCTTTTCGCTTTCAGGGAATCGTCCAACATAACCGTCGACGCTTTCGGAAAGGAGGATTCCATGCTCGTTTATCTGTCCGATCCGTCTCTCTGCAAAACTCCGAACGGCTTCGTGTCGGCCATGGTTCTCGGCGCCCTGGTACAGTTCAGGCTCCAGCTCCCCATGATCAACATGCTCTCCAAATCCGATACCCTCTCGGAGGCGGACGAGAGGAGGATGCTGGACTGGTACAGCTTACCCGACGTTCTCTACGGGGATCTTCTGGACGCGGATTCCATGCCGCAGACCGTCGTGGGGATGGAACTGTTCAAAGCAATGGAGAATACCGGAATATTCGGCGAGATACGCTCCGTGTCCTCTCAGGACGAAACCGGCCTGGAAGATATCTACGCCGCGTCGCAGCTGATATTCTTCGGGGGAGAGGACACGATGAGGGATTAAGAGGGTTCTCCGCTCACACGAACATGTTCGCGGGCAGAGCGGGTCCCTTTCCTTTCTTGTTTTCGTCTATTTTCTTCTTGGCGTTCTCGAAGTCCTTCACGAGAATGGTGTCTCTGCTGTCGCGGATCGCCAGCATTCCAGCTTCGGTGCAAAGGTTCTTGATCTCCGCTCCGGAGTATCCGTCTGTGGCCTCCGCAAGTTTTTTCACGGAAACGTCGTCGCTGATGCTCATCTTTGAAAGGTTGATTGCGAAGATCTGCTCCCTTCCCTCCGCGTCGGGAAGCCCGACGGTAATTATGCGGTCGAACCTTCCGGGCCTCAGCAGAGCGTCGTCCAGAATGTCCGGGCGGTTGGTGGCGCCGATGATCTTGACGTCCGCCATGGGGGTGAACCCGTCCAGTTCGGAGAGAAGCTGCATAAGCGTTCTCTGCACTTCCCTGTCTCCGGACGTGGCGGAGTCCAGCCTCTTCGCTCCGACGGAGTCCAGCTCGTCGATGAACACGATGCTGGGCGCTTTCTCCTTGGCTAAATCGAATAACTCGCGGACCAGCCTGGCTCCCTCTCCGATGTATTTCTGGACGAGTTCCGATCCTACGAGCCTTATGAAGGTGGCCCGGGTGGCGTTGGCGACGGCTTTGGCCATCAGCGTCTTTCCGGTTCCCGGCGGGCCCACCAGAAGAACTCCCTTCGGAGGCTCTATTCCTACCTTGGCGTAGAGCTCCGGCCTCAGCAGGGGATCCTCCACGGCTTCGCGGAGCTCCACCATCTGTTCTTTCAGCCCTCCGATGTCGTCGTACGTTATATCGGGCTTCTCCACGATCTCGGCTCCGGATACGAC
>JAEEKU010000151.1 GCA_016282555.1 Methanomassiliicoccaceae archaeon | reverse complement strand
CAATTAATTTTTTACAGGAATTTCGGATTCGGGCCGGCCTGCGGACAGAACAGGAAAACGTTTCCTGACGGTCTGACGCCGGCGGCGATTCCGCTTTCGTCGACGATCATTTGATGGGTTCCGCAGCTGCCATGCCCGCTCTTAATTACGTAGGAAATGAATCCGGAATCAAAGACAGTTCGGTTACCGCTCTCATACTGCCGGAGTTTTCGGTTTTCTCGCGGGTGTTTCCGCAGTAAGTGCGGCAACGGCGGTAAAAAGGCCGGCGGAAAAAGATTCCTCCTGATCCGCACAGCCTGTCTGCACAATGCAGTCAGTTTTTCTGCGAAAAAGATCTGGGGCTTCCGCATTCGGAGCAGAATTTTCCGGCGTTTCTGCTGCCGCATTCTTTACAGATCCATTCTCCTTCAGCGAGAGGCTCCTCCGGTTTTTCACTGCTTCCTCCGGAGTCGGTTTTTTCCGGAGGATCCTGTGTATCAAACAGTTTCGGATGATTCCACGGAGAATCCGGATCGCAGATCATGGTATTTCTGGAAGAGTAACTGACGTTTACGTCGTGATCGGGCATTGTGAAACGGATGACTATTTTACCGTCAACGTACTCCTCGCGCACGTCATCCGCGTCGGCGTAGAAATTGTAGCTGGTGTCAGTGGCAATATACGGGAATACGACTTCGACAGGTTCTCCGGGTCTGTATTTTTTCTTTTTTGAAATGAAACACGGACCGCAGATGAGATTATAACGCATATTAAACGCCCCGATACGCTTATCGCGTAAGAAGTTAAACTCTTTTCTTCCTGTTTTCAGAGAATGATTCTCTGATTCGGCATTTCTGCGGATGAAAGAACAAAATACAGCCCGAATAATAAGGGAATATGGTCAGGGAGATCTCGGTTGCTCTCGTGGACGGATATATAGACGATCCGGCAGCCCTAGGCGTTCCTCCGTACATTTCGCCGATGATCCGTGCCATGGCCGGAGCGGCTCTCGATGCCGGGGCAGACAGGGTTATTTACATTTCCGCAGACATGATTCGTTCCGGAACCGCAATGCCGGACTGCTCCGTAACCGCTGTTCTGTCGGGAAACACGGTTCCGGGAAAGTACATACGCTCCATGCCTCTTTCTATGAAGGAACTGGCATCAGCCGGCAGAAATATGAAAGGATGGAAGGTTCTCTGCGGTCCGGCCGCGGATTCCGATCTTTCAGCATCTTTCGATTTCGCCGTGAAAAGGGATCCCGCCGCTTCGCTTTATGACGGAATCTCCGGAAAGGAAGTGGGCGAAAGGCTGCGCACCCTGAAAGAATGGAACAGGTGGATGCTTCTGGGTGCGGATATCGTGAAACAGCATCAGGATTTTCCCCAGCCTCTCGTTGCGGAAATCGAGACCTACCGCGGCTGTCACAGATATGCTTCCGGAGGATGTTCGTACTGCATCGAACCGCTTAAAGGAAAACCGCTGACGAGATCCCCGGATGATATAACCGCGGAAGCATCCAGACTGAAAGAGCTGGGCGTGAGAAATATCCGTATAGGCGGGCAGACATGCATCGTTTCCTACGGTTCTGAAGACAGATCTCAGACGCCCAGACCCAATCCGGAATCCGTATCCAGACTGTTCAGGGGACTTTCGGAGCTGGATTTTGACGTAATCCATGTGGATAATGCCAATCCTGCGGTAATTGCTTCATATCCTGAAGAATCCCGCAGAGTTCTGGAGATCATAGCGGAATGCTGCACCGACGGAAACGTCCTCGCGCTGGGGATGGAATCCGCGGATCCCGCCGTGATCAGGGAGAATAATCTGAACAGCACTCCGGATCAGGTACTGGAAGCCGTCAGGATGATAAACGGGATCGGAAGGGAGAGAGGGGAGAGAGGGATGCCCAGGCTTCTTCCGGGGCTCAATTTCATATGCGGACTGGACGGGGAAACTTCCGCCACATACGATGCCGACATCGATTTTCTGAGAAAACTCGACGGGGAGGGCCTAATGATCAGACGCATCAACATAAGGCAGGTTCTTCCCGTGAGAAGGGAATTCAAGACAAGAGTGGATCAGAAAAGATTCAGGAAGTTCAAGGAAACCGTGCGCGGGGAGATAGACAACTCCATGCTAAGGCGCATAGTCCCCTACGGAACCGTGCTGAAGGACGTTTTTACGGAAATTAACGACGGGAACACGACGTTCGGGAGGCAGATCGGCTCTTATCCGCTGCTCGTAGGCATCCCGTACAGGCTGGATCCCGGGAGATTCTTCGACGTTTACATCACGGACTGGGGGCAGCGCTCCGTCACCGGGGTGACTTATCCGTTCGACATCAACGCCATGCCCCTGGGCGCTCTGGAAGCCCTTCCCGGAATCGGGAGGAAAAGAGCCGCCAGACTCGTCCTGGAGAGGCCGTTTAAGAATCTCGGAGAGCTCTCGGAGGCGATAGACGATCCCTCCGTCGCCGCAAAACTGGGAGAGATAGTTTATTTTTCGGATGTTTCCCGAGGAAACTTTCGGAAAAAGTATTCTACACCGACCGGGATAAGCGTCTATGGATCCGAGGATGTCTGCCAAATTTCCCTTTCTGAGGGGATCTCTGGAGTTCGCGCAGGGAAATTCGGCGGATCTCGATTCTCTTTTTCTTTCCGATTCCTTCCTTCCGGCCAGAATCCGCGGGAGAGAGCGTGTCACCGACGCTCTGGGAGCTGGAGAGGTGACCTACCGCCCACTGATGAGGGACTACGACTGCTTAATGGAGGTTATGTCGTACCCTTACGCGAGAATGCTGGTCTCCGTCATCGGGGACAGGTTTCTCACGAAGAGATACGCCCTGGGCGAAGCGGTCCGGATGAACCGTCTTCTGCAGGGGGAGAGCCAGAGGATCGTAGCGGACATCTCCGGAGAGCTGGGTTTCAAAGCATCTACGGACGAGAGCGGGATCATGAAGATGAGCTTCCCGGACTACCTGACGCTTTCCGGAAGGCTGAAGAGCATCGACTGGAAGCTGATAAACTGCGACGTCCGCAGCGGAACCGTCTATATTTCGAAGGATAAATTCAGCCGCCTGATGCAGAATGCCTTCCAGGACAAGATCGAATCCGAGCTTCCTCTGATGCCTCCGGACGAGTATCTTCCCGTTCTCAAGAAGGACGCGGCGCCGTTGGAGGCGGCTTTGAACGAAGCCAAGGCGAGGATGAGCCCCGCCGGCGGGGAGGGGATGAAGGACGAGTATCTTCCGCCGTGCATCACCCATTTGCTGGATATGTCGATGAAGGGGCTCAACCTTCCCCACAGCGGCAGATTCGCTCTCGTGACTTTCATGCGCTCTATGGGCCTGGATTACGACGGGATCATCCGTATATTCGCTCAGTCTCCCGATTTCGACGAATCCAAATCCGAGTACCAGATCAAGCACATCACCGGCGAGCTCAACGGAAACGATCCGTATAACCCCCCGGAATGCAAAACCATGAAGACCAACGGGCTCTGCTACGAACCGGACGAACTGTGCGGGAAAGTGAACCATCCTCTGAATTATTACAGATTAAAAGCGAATCATAAGAAGAGGGATCAGGAGCGCGGATCCTGATCCGGAAGGAAACGGTTATCACCTCGGCAGGCATACGGGCGCTGCCACGATGATGATCGTTGTTCAGAGCTGAATTCTGATGATAGACGGGCGAGCTGAGTGGTAATTTACGGGTTCATCACCGATTTTCTGTACTCTTCGATGTCCAGTCTCTCCGGGAGTACGATCTCCAGCTGATCGAAAATCTTCTTGGCGAGGGGGCCGCATTCCCCTATTACAAGATCGTTCCCCTCTCTGCGGCACGTCACCGACTGCGCCAGGCAGTAGACGTTATCAGGATCAAGATCGGAAAGCCCGACGCAGCCGAAAGTTTCATCGGCGATCGACGAAGCGATCTCCATTATCGTTCTTCCGCAGAGTTCCTCCGAGTTCTGGGCGTAAGATCCGTCGCATCTAAGCGCCGATTCCGTCTCCGTCAGGCTGATGTAACTGCACAGAAGATCTTTGACGTTCAGGGATTTGTTGGATACCAGTATGAAAAATCCCGCCGAGGGCATTTCGAAGCTGCCTGCAGCCGAATAAATGTAAGCGTAAACCTTCTGTCCGAATATCTCCGTCTTCTTTCTGATTCCGAAGTATTTCCCGTATTCCGTCTGGAAAATGTATTCCTTTTCCCCGGCGTGCTTCAGCGCTTTCTGGCACAGGTCCTTGAAGGGAAGCCCCTTCTTGGCCGGCATCCTCGCCGCGAAGGCGAATTTCGAGCCCTGGCCGTATCTGGACAGCAGGGATTCCGTGAAATAGTCCTGCGAGAGGAACGATATTCCTTCTGTGTCTTTGTTGATGTCCGGCGCTCCGGGATCGGTGACCGCGTCGCACCACACGGGGCAGCTGTCGCCGGCGGAGGAGAACCTGAGCATGATATGCGGGCCTTTGTACGCGTAAACGTCGGAATAAACGCTGAATCCGCTTTCCCCCTCCGGAGCGGCGGCGGAGAAGAAGCTGCTTTTGGCGGCATGGGTTCCGAGAGCGGAGACGTCGAAACCGGAATCCGGGAAGATCAGCGGGACGAAGGATCTCTCTGCCGCGGTCTCCGGATCCAGATCCATGGAGAATATGTAGTTCATCACTTTCAGATACGCCCTTTCGTCCGGGAACGCGTCCCTCAGGAGCTTCAGTGTTCCGTATTTCCTGAGGATCTCCAGCATGAGGTATCCCTCTCCGAATATCATCTGGTGCGATCCGGAGGAAGCAGGCTGAGGCTCCGTACCCGCCGGGGAGAACTCGTCTTTGTCGGCGTCGTAAGCTATCATGCCGCGGGTCGGGGACATGAACACCCCTTTTCTCTTCGAATCGTCCAGCGATATTATTTTGCCGAGTCTTTCCCTCACGACCTGTCTGGAATGATATTTGCCGTCCTTATCGTAAACGGTGTCCATAATGGCGGCGCTTCCGGATCTGACCGATCCGTCTTCGTTTCTGACGAGTTTCTGTATCTTGATGAACGGCATGGGGATCGGAATGACTATAGTTCTACGCAGATAAATAAATTGTTTACTCCTTCCCGGACGATCTGAATCTGATGAGATCGAGCATCTCCTTCGACGGGATCCTCCTGACGATCATGCTCTCCGGCACCGGTTCGACCGGATCCTCGGAAACGTACATGGGGCGCCTGGATCTGGCGGAGTCGATGGCGCGCTCCAGTTTTCCCTGGTTCTCCGCGTAAATCCTGAAGAGAACGTCTCCCTTGTTTACTCTGTCCCCGGTCTTGTGGAGAAGCATCACTCCGGCTCCGGTATCTCCGGGGGCGCCGGCTCCCTTCGCGATAGCCACCATGCTGGGGTTGTCGATCATCTGGACCAGTCCGGATCTCTTCGCGTGGACGTCCTTCGTCACGGAGCCGGGAACTAAATCGGACGAGGACAGACGAGGATTCCCTCCTTGCGCCTCCACGATCTCCAGAAACTTTTCGTGGGCGCGCCCGGATCTGAAAATCTCGGTAGCGCGCGCTTTCCCGTCCCGTTCTCCGGCCATCTCCAGTATGATCCCGGCCATGCCGCACGCTTTGTCTATAACCGAGAAATCCCCGCCGCGGTTCTCCAGAGCCTCTATGCACTCCCTCGCCTCCAGCACCGGCCCTATAGTTCTACCTATGGGCTGATCGGCTCTGGATACGGCGCATTCCACGTGTATTCCCAGTATGGTCCCGAGATCTATGAGGTTGTCCGAGAAGTCCTTGGCGGATTCCATGTCGGGGATCTTGGTTCCCTTTCCGTAAGGGATGTCTACGAGCAGGTGGGTGGTTCCCAGAGCCACTTTCTTGCTCATGATGGAAGCCATCATCGTCGGGCGGGGATCTATGCCCATGGGACGCTCGGCTTTGATGATTTTCTCGCCGACCGGCGCATAGTCCTGATTCCCGCACGCGAACACTCCCCCGGTGTTGCGCACGGCTTTCAGCAAAGATTCGGAGCTCAGCTCCACGTCGCAGAAAGTATCGACATAGTCCGAAGTCCCGCACGCGCTGCTCACCGCCCTGGACGAGAGCTTCGGAATCACCAGACCCTCCGATGCCACTATGGATACCACTATAGGGGTAATCTTGTTCCCCGGGACTCCTCCCAGACTGTGGAAGTCGAAAACCGGCCTCACCCCCAGATCCAGAACGGCCCCGGTTTCGGCCATGGAGCGCGTCAGATAGGCGATCTCCCCGAGTTCGGAATTGTTGATGCTGAACGATGAAACCAAAGCAATAATCTCTTTTTCCGACAGATTTCCCGCCATTATATCGGAGATTATAGAATCGAACTCCTCTTTTTCGAGTTTTCCCCCGTTTATCTTTTTCCTGATGGATCTGATGGATTCGGGAGGTTCGGAGTACGCTACGTCGAGCTCATCCCCGGTTTCCGAACCGCATTTCAGAAGGAGGGTTCCGGGAACTATCGCCGTTCCCTCGGATACGTAATCCGATATCACGACCGCCGCCACCGCAGCCGTCTTTCCGGTTATGCGGACGCGGTCGGTAAGGCCCACTCCGAGTTTCAGACAGTCGTTTCCGTTCATCACGACTACCGGCTCCGAGACGATGATGCCGGAGTGCAATGCTTTCAGTTTCATCGGTCCGTTATGGCGCCGTTCCCGTTTATCTTTTCTCTTTGAACTCCGGCCCTATTCTGCGGTGTCGTTTCGCAAGGCTTCGCGAAAACAGAAATAAGCGAGATTACGATCGGCCGGATATGCCGGTATTGCAGTTAGCGCTGGATCTTATGCAGCTCGGACGGGCCGTCGCTATCGCTCACGAGGCCGTAGACGGCGGCGCAGATTGGATAGAAGTCGGGACGCCTCTGATTAAAAGCGAAGGCGCGGAGGCGGTACGCACGCTCCGCAGGGAATTTCCCGGCAGAAAACTGATCGCCGATACGAAAACCATGGACGTCGGCGCTTTTGAAGTAGAGATAATGGCCAAAGCCGGAGCCGACATCGTGACGGTTCTCGGTCTGGCCGACGATTCCACCATCGATGAAGCCGTCAAAGCCGGCAGAAAATACGGCGCGGAAATAATGGTCGATATGATCAACGTTCCGGATAAGGTTAAGCGCGCCGCCGAGGTCGAAAAACTCGGAGCAGCGTACGTCTGCCTGCATATGGGGATCGACACCCAGATGAAGGGAGAAGAGCCGCCCATAGACATTCTCAAAAAGATCGTAAACTCGGTATCTGTTCCGGTAGCGGTCGCCGGCGGGATAACGGCCGAGAACGCCGGTCTTTACGCTGAAGCGGGAGCGACGGACATCATCGTCGGCGGGGCGATCATTAAAACCGGAAATATCAGGGGCGCCGCCGAAGACATCAAAAAATCGATCGCAGGGGCCAGAATTAATACCGACCTTGCAAAAAAATACAGCGAAGAGAATCTCTTCGAAGCGTTTTCCAGAGTTTCCACGTGCAACATATCCGACGCGTTCCATAAGCAGGGAGTTATGATCGGAATTCTTCCGCAGTCTCTGCGCCACAGGCAGAAGATGGTCGGAAGGGCGCTGACGGTCCAGACCAGCAACGGAGACTGGGCGAAACCGGTGGAAGCCATAGACCGGGTGAAAAAAGGCGACGTTCTGGTCGTGGACGTCGGCGGAGCGCCCGTCGCGGTATGGGGAGAGCTGGCTACATGCTCGGCAATGGTTATGGGAGCGGCCGGAATCGTTATTGACGGGGCTATCAGGGATATCGACGACATCCGCGATCTGGAATTCCCCGCTTTTTCACGCACGGTAGCGCCGTGCGCGGGAGAGCCCAAAGGCTACGGAGGCATAGGTATCGAAGTCACTGTCGGCGGCCAGAAGGTGCGTACCGGAGACTGGATCATCGGGGACGAATCCGGCGTCATTGTGGTTCCGAAGGAATTCGCAGTCGAGGCGGCCAACCGCGCGCTGGACGTTCACGAGAGGGAAAACAGGACCAGAGAGGAGATACGCAGAGGCTCGACTCTCTCCAAAGTCAACGAACTGGCCAAATGGGAGCCTGTAAACTGATCGCCGGGATCTTATCCCGGTTTTCAGACAGACTATAGTTCTATCAATCTTTTTCAGGCATTCCGGCTCCGGTTCAGACGTCTACGATTGCGTCCGCAGGAAGCTTCTGCTTCAGAATATTGAACGCATCGAGCGTCGAACCGGCGGAATCCTGATTGAACGCGTACATCTCTCCGCCGACGGAAATCGCTATGCACGGCCTGACTTTGGTGTAAGAAGCGAGCTCATAATCTCCGAAAAGATCGTTCTTGAAATGCCCGCTGCATATCTCCGAGGTTCCGTAGCCCATCTTGCGGACTCCCTTGTCGAAATCTTCGTAATAGCTGCATCCGTCTATTTCGTCATATTCGAACGTGTGGTCGAACATGGGCGCTCTGACCGAAAAGCCGTCGTCGCCGAATGTTATGTCCACGGAAGCGGAATCCCCGAGGCTGAGAATATACACGGGCGGAACTATGGCTATCGCGGCCGCCAGTACAGCTATCGCCGCTTTTTTCGAAGGCGTGCCGGACGGAACAGGTTTTCCTTTTTTGAATCCGGAGGCGAGAGGGATAAAGATGACGGCGATGCCGATGCCCATCAGAATGAGCCCGAGCGCGAGATTATGCATGAGAACCGATACCGAGTAAAGCAGGATCGCCATGCTGACAAGCATCCAGAATCCGAACTTGGACGCGACCTCTTTCGCATTCTGCTCGGTCATCGAGCGCCAGTCGAGTCCGTTTATGCTTTTGTATCCGGTTCCGTGGAGCCACATCATAATGGAATAGATCACCAGAGGGCACAGGCACACAAGAACAATCGCGGAGTAGATCTCCAGGCCGCCGGCCAGCCAGCAGAATGCGACGGCGGCTGCCGTGACGGCGGCTGCAGCGGCAGCATATAACCGGGAAATGCGGTCCATATCGTCTCATCGGTATTCTCGCTATAAACGGGTTGCGAATCCGCCCGGAAATCAGTCGCTCTTAAGGCCGTAAACCGCGGATTTCGTGTTTCCGGAGATTTTTACGATCTTTCCCTCCTTTCTGAGGGTCTGGAGAATGTTGGTGGCCCTGGTGTCCAGCTGTT
>JAEEKU010000150.1 GCA_016282555.1 Methanomassiliicoccaceae archaeon | reverse complement strand
TCGATCCCCGCGGATGCGAACGCCTTCTTCGCCGCGAGAGAAGCGGGACTCTGGACGCACCCCAGGAGCACGGTGGCGCCGGAGATCTGCTTTCCGGAACCGTAAATATGCCTGATATATTCCCTGTCCGCGGTCTCGTAACGCGAGAGGATTCCGATCTCCCTCTTTTCCTGCCCGTCCCCGGATATGGTTTCCAGATGCCTCATCTTCTGCTGCGTGAAGGGCCCTCTGCCGTCGAACAGTCTGCAGACTCCCGGAAGCTCGGAACTCACGTACACCGAGCACCCGAAAGTTCTTCCCGCGAGAGCGGCGGCCGGTCCGGAGATGTCTCCCAGATCCACGGCGTCTGCTCCTTTGGAGAGGAGGCCGGAAACCACCAGCCCCTTGATCATTCTGGAATAATCCGTCCCGTCGGAGGAGACGGCGACCTTCCTGTTGTCGGCGGCTAAAAGTTCTCCCAGATCCACGGCTTTTTCGGGCGTGAAAAACCCGCCGGGATCCGGAACATTCGTTGCATCAGACATGTTATCCACTTATCCTATTCGGTTCATATCGGTTGCGGTCGAAATGCATATGCAGTAATTATCTAAAATCCATAATTGCGCTGATTATACTTAATTATTGAATTACCATATATCCAACTACATTAATGGCAACGATCTGTTTTATATTTCGGACTAAGATACTGCACCGGTGCCTAAATGTCGATGGAAAAGGTAGGAAGCAAGAAAAAGATCGAAGAACTGGCTAAGAACAAGGGTCTCAGGCCCGCGAAGGTGAAAGGCACGGAAGGCGTGCAGTTCACGAAAGGCCAGAACGATCGTCTGGAAATAATAACCTGGGATGAATTCCATTCAGCTCTGAAAGACAGGGGTCTCGCCGTTTACGAATCCGGCGGCTGGATGAAGATCATGAAGAAATAAGGTTCAACAATAATTAAATACAGGTAACAGATGGGGAACCAGCAAGTGCAAGGGTATCCGAGCCTGGCCAAAGGAGATAGGTTCAGGGCCTATTCTCGTAGGAGTTCGAGGGTTCAAATCCCTTCCCTTGCACCAATTTTTCACTAACCGGACATCAATTTCGATGAAATGCGTTCTTATGACATGAATTCCGGCGGAATCATCCCCGGGATCGAACGATTTTGCAGCAAATCCGGTAACAGCAATCGGCTTCAAGAGACCTCAAAAGAGTGATAATCCGGCACATCGGATGCCGTTTTTGATGAAGGAAATAGGATGAAAACTCCCGTCCTCCGAAGCGGTTTTGGTTCAGCGCGCGTGATGCGGACGGGATGCAGAGGAGGGATGCTTGACGCTGTCCCTCGCATCGTCGATTGCCCCCCGCTCGCCGACCCTGCTGCAGCAGAGTGCAGGTGCTCTTGCGGCCCCTGAGCCCGAAACTGGTACCGGCCGCTTTCGTCACTCTGTCCTTGACAGAAAAAGGTAACCGGAGTCCCCTCCGGACTTGAAGAACAACGCATCTGATGTCGCATCCCGCGCAGTGAGGAACACCGCCCTGCGGAAGAAGTTCTTCGTAACAGGAGTAAAGTCAATTCCGATCGATGGAACAGATTTGATTTACCCTACCAATACCCTACCAGTTTGGTATTGTAATAAAGCATTAAATAATAAACAGGCAAACTTCCGGGAGTGCTTTTCACCCCTCGGTTGTAATATCATCCATTCTCCCCTTTACTGCTAAATGCTTCGCCGGGAACGGAACCGCAGACGCATCAGCCTGCTAGATCACGTATCCGGCAGTTAGACGGTTTTAAATATTATTAGGCAAACCATAAATATAACGATAATCTCCGCCGGACTGCGTATGTGTCCGTTTATCGACAGTAAAGCATACGGCGCGCCCTTTCTGCACCGCCGTCCGCTGCCATTCCGGCATTTCCGTTTCACTGTCCGGAGACCGTTCTCCGGCTGCCCGGTACCGCAGGAGCGAGAAAAATGGCACGGTGGCGCATTGCTAAGGGGGAGGGCGGAAGCGAAGCGATCCGTCCCGCAGGAGATGCTCCGAGCATCAGCGTATTCTGCACCGGAGAGTCGGAAGGAGCATGCGGCTCATGCGGAGGCGGATGCGGAACCGATAATTCCTCCGTCGTGTCCCTCAAAGACATGGAAATCGGCGAGAGCGGAACCATAATCCGCCTTACCTCGGACGACGACTCCGTCATCAGGCGCCTGATATCCATGGGCTTCGTTCCGAGCAGAACCCTGCAGCTGGCCTCCGCCGTGTCCAGCAAAGGCGCGCGCGTAGTCAGGATCGGGTATGCCACCATCGCGCTGGACGCCGAAATGGCTTCCGCGGTGTTCGTCAGAAGAGGGCGACGGCTTGCAAAGCATACAGGTAGCTCTGATCGGACAGCCTAACGTGGGCAAGTCCAGCCTTTTCACCAGACTCACGGGGGTTGGCGTGATATCGTCCAACTATCCCGGCACGACGGTGGAGTTCGAAGAGTCTACCGTCATGGTCGGAGACAAAACGATCAACGTTCACGACCTGCCGGGAACCTACAGCCTCTCCACGGACTCCGGAGACGAGCGCATAGTGATTGATATGCTCCGCGACAGAACGAACGACGCCATCGTGGTGGTCGCGGATTCTACGAATCTCGAATCGAGCCTGGTGCTCGCCATGGAAATAATGGAACTCGAGGTACCGGTGATCCTGGCGCTCAACAAGATGGATCTGGCGGATAAAAGGTTCAGAATCAGCGCCGAAAAACTGTCCGGCATCCTCGGCGTTCCGGTCGTGCCGGTATCGTCTAAGACGGGAGAGGGGGTGGACGGGCTTCTGAAGCGCATAGCCTCCGGCGAGGCCTCCGTCTCCGGATACAGAGTCAGATACGACGGGCACATCATGGGTTATATCCAGACCATCATGGAAATGGACGGTTCCGTATCGTGGGGATCCGCGGTCAAGATGCTCGAGGGCCTCGACATGTTCGTTGGAAGAGAGTCTCCCGAGGTGGCGTCGTACGTCGGCCGGATATCGTCCGAGTTCAGAAAAATCCACGGAGAAATGCTGGACGTTCATATCGCCCGCGACAGATACGGCGACGCCCATGTGATCGCCATGTCGGTCGTCGAGCCCGTCGCAGGCGGCATTTCAAGAAAGGACAGGATATCGGAGATGACGATCACCCCGTCCACCGGAATACCGATTCTCATTTGCGTTCTCGCGGCGACATTTCTGTGCCTGATATACGCGGGAGGACTCCTGGCCGATGTCATCGACTCCCTTTACACGAGCCTTACGGGCACGTTCTTCGAAGACTTCGGAAGGGAGATCGGCGGCGACCTGGGAGAGGCGATCATGTCCGGCATCGACGGAAGCCTCGGCGCCATACTCGGCCTCGTCATCCCCTACATAATGGTATTCTACATAGTTCTCGGCATTCTCGAGGATTCCGGATATCTGCCGAGAGCCGTAATCCTTCTCGACCGCTCCATGCACAAGCTGGGGCTCCACGGAAACGCTTTCATACCGATCATGGTGGGATTCGGATGCAACGTTCCCGCCATCCTCGCCACCAGATCCGTGCGCTCCAGAAGAGAGAGGATAATTCTGTGCACGATCATCTGCATGGCCGTCCCGTGCTCCGCGCAGCTCGCCACCATAACCGGAGTGACCGGCAGATACGCCGGGGCGGTCTGGGTGGCGGTTATATTCGCCGTTCTGATAGCGATCGGATTCGCATCCGGAGCAATACTGAACAGAAGGCTGAAACACGAGCCTTCCAATCTGGCGATGGAGCTTCCGGAGCTGCAGATGCCGGGAGCCAAGAACGTGCTCCTGAAAATGTGGTACCGGACCAGCGACTTCTTCAAACTGGCCGTCCCTCTCCTGGTTGCCGGAAGCATCGTCATCGAGATTCTGATGCAGTTCAGCCTGCTCGATCCGATAGTCGAGCCGATGTCGTGGCTCACCGCGGGTATCCTGGGTCTTCCGCCGGTGACAATCATAGCCTTCATCGCCGGAATACTGAGGAAGGAGATGTCCTACGGGATGCTGGTGATCCTCGCGGCCGCTCAGGGAATAACTGATATAACGATGTTCATGGACGCCAGACAGTTCGTGGTGTTCGGAGTCGTGATGTCGGTGTACATGCCGTGTCTGGCCGCCATGACTGCGATGGGCAGGGAACTCGGCCTGAAAGAAACTGCCGCCGTGTCGCTGACCACGATCTGCGCGGCGGTTGCGATCGGAGCCGTATTCAACCTGGTACTGGGCGGATTCATGTGATCCGGCGGACTCAGAAGCCTCCCCCGTCTCCGTCGCAGGGCTAAATCGGCAGGATATATCTTCCGGAACCGGTTTCGATTATCTCCGTTTCGACACCGTAGACGTCCCTTATCGTCTGCTTGGTGATGGTCGTCGAAGGGGGCCCGGAAGCTCTGATCTTCGCATCCTTGATCATAACCACCTTGTCCGTATAATTCAGAGCGAGATTGATGTCGTGCAACGCGATCATCATTCCCGAACCGCTTTCTTTAATGATTTCGCGCATGGAGATCATGGTCTTCATCTGGAATTTGAGATCCAAAGCGCTCGTAGGCTCGTCGAAAATGAAGAAATCCGGATTCTGGGCGAGAGAACGGGCCAGAAACACCCTCTGCCTCTGGCCTCCGGACAGCTCCGACACGTTGTGATCGGAAAGATGATCCACGTTCATGCGCTCCATGGCGGAAGCCGCGATCTGAATATCCTCCGGGCGGTAGGTCCAGCTTACGTACGGCCTCCTGCCCAGGAGAACCGTGTCCATAACGGTGGTGTAAACCGCCGCGTTGGAAGACTGGGGAACATAAGAAATGATTTTCGCGAGCTCCGAGCTGTCGTACGTGCGGATATCGGTGCCGTCCAGCTCGACGGTTCCGCTTTTAGGGGGAAGAATATCGCAGATCGTTTTGATCATGGTGGATTTTCCTGAACCGTTGGGACCGAGAAGGGCTACGATCTCGCCCGAACTGACCGATACGGAGACCCCGTCCAGAATTATGCTGCTCCCGTATCCCTGGACCAGATCCCTGGTTTCGAGCTTCATATGTCGTATCCTCCCCTCATCTTCTTGATCAGGAACATGAAGAACACTCCGCCGACCAGATACATTATGATCCCTACCGGCAGTTCCGACGGACGTATGACGTATCTCGCTATGGCGTCGCAGGAGACCAGGGTGAGCGCTCCGAAAAGCGCGGACGCCGGGATCAGATAGCGGTTGTCGTTCCCTATCAGCATCCTCACCATATGAGGGCCCATAAGCCCGACGAATCCTATTATCCCGGTGAATGCCATGCACGCGGAGGTAACCAGAGAGGACAAGACCATTATCTTCTTTCTGAGGGGAGCCACCTTCACTCCGAGGTTTTTGGCGACGTCATCGCCGCTGGACAGCACGTTGATGTCGACCGCGGTGCGCCACATCAGAATGATTCCTATCAGACCGATCGGGAGAACGATCATCACCGCGTCCCAGCTCGCTCCCCACATCCCTCCGAGCAGCCATAGGGTGAGATCTTTCAGAGCGGCTTCGTCGGAGATGTATTTCATATACGAGAGAACGGCCGAAAAGATGTATCCGACCACCACTCCCGTGAGAATGAGAGTGGACTGGCTCACCGGACGCTTTCCCGTAAGCAATATTATAATGGAAACGCTGGCCAGCCCGAACAGGAACGCCGTCAGTACCATGAAAATCCATTGGAAAGAGAGGGAATGCCCGAACAATTCGTAAGTGGTATGGTACAGAGATCCGAAAATCATGGGGCCTATCACGATCCCCAGCCCGGCTCCGCAGGAAGCCGCCGAGGAAAGGCCCAGAGTGAAAGGATCCGCCAGAGGATTTTTGAGTATTCCCTGCATGGCCGCTCCGGCGACCGCCAGACAAGCTCCGGTCATCACTCCCAGAATGATGCGCGGAATGCGGTATCCGTTGATAACTATGCCATAATAATCCTGCGAGGGTTCCGGTATTATTCCCGGCAGGAGATCGTGGAACAGAGTGTAGAAAACGTCCAGAGGGCTGATCATTATGCCCCCGATCCCCAGAACCGCCACGGAGACGACCAGAAGAAGCATTCCCGTGCCGAGAATGAACAGGACCTTCTTCCTCCGGGACGTCTCATAGCGCCCCAGCGCTGAATCGTCCGCTTTATCGCCCTTCAGAAGCGATCTGAATTCTCCAATTCTGCCCAAAAGCATCCCCCGGAACCGGAAAAAACCGGACTGTCCGGAGACAGCCCGGCCGGAAAAAATTTCAGCTCATCTTATAGACGAGGTGCGTGTTGAACGAAGTCCCTCCGAGTTTGTTGAACTCGTCCATAAGCTGCTCGACATCGTAGCTGCAGTCTTTGTTGAGCATCGAAAGGAAGTACATTCCTCCGATGACGCTGCGGAGACCGCCCATGAGATCGTTGGAGATCAGATAGACCTCCTTGTTCTTGATCGCGGTGATGTTGTCCCACCCCGCGCGCGACGTGATAGCGTCGA
>JAEEKU010000149.1 GCA_016282555.1 Methanomassiliicoccaceae archaeon | reverse complement strand
TGCACCGCTCTCATGTCCTCCGGATCCAGCTCAGAGCCTATCGAGGAGATGCCGGAGCCGAGCTCTTCGAGGATATCCTCTCTGTTTCCGTATTTGGCAATAAGATCCGGATACTTGCGGTCGTGCGCGAGATCCGCGAGCTCGGGGAAGTGCATCCCGTACCATTCGTGGAGCCTCTCGCTGTAGAGGTTGATCGTGGCGATCTGATTATCCAGATTTCTGATGGCCTGGACCAGGTTCCTGTCTCTGGGAACGGGTTCGGAGGTGCGGAGCTTCCCCAGCTCCATCATGACGTCATGCATGAACCCGCTGTCGTATCCGAATTTTTCGGGGGTCAGGAACGACGAGTCGAACATCTCCGGTTTTCCCAGAGCGGACTGCCTGCGCTCCCCGACGGAAAGCTTCTCCCGGCCGGAAGCGAGCTCCCTCTCCTCGTCCAGAAGATTCCCCCTCTGGACCGAGGCGAGCTTCTCTGAAAGAACTTTGACGTCATGAGGCATCAGCCTTTTGTCGGCGATTTTTCCCGTCTTCTCGTCGATGAGGAACGTCCCGCACCATTTCGTTATAAGGATCATTTTCTCATCGCTCCGAGTTTCGCTATTTCATCCGGAGGAAGATCCTCCGCGTCCCCGCAGATTATCTGAAGATGAGCCTGGAACTCCAGCTCCTCCATTCTGTCGTAGGCTTCTTCCAGCGAGCGTCCCTGGGTGAGAGCCCCGTGTCTGGCCATTATCATGGCGGGCGATCCGCCGCAGGAGGCCACGGCCCGGACCAGCTCCTCGGATCCCGGGGTGAAGTACGGAATTTCCGGGACGTCTCCCAGGAGCAGAACCCCCTCCGGAGTCAGATTGCTGCGGATCCCGCATCCTTTGACGGCGAGCGCGGTGCAGTACAGAGGGTGGCAGTGGATCACCGCCCGGGTACCGGGATTCATATTATAGAGCGCGAGGTGGAATCTGTGCTCTATAGACGGCTTTCCCCCGGCCAGCACTTCCCCTTTCAGATTCATTTTTACGAGATCTTCCGGTTCCAGAAGGCCTTTGTTGACTCCGCTGGGCGTTATAAGGATCTCGGAATCGCTGATCCTGACGCTCATGTTCCCGCCCGCGGAAACGGTTATTCTCCGGTCGTACAGCATCCTGCAGAAGAACACCAGGCGCTCTCTGGCATAAATCTCGTTCATTCTTTCACCGTTTGGATCTCTCCGGGCTTCAGTATCCCCTTTTCCGTAATAAATCCAGTCACCAGGGACGCGGGGGTGACGTCGAAAGCGGGATTCAGCGCATGAGATCCTTCCGGCGCGATCAGTCTTCCGTTCATCTCCGTGACTTCCGTCTCGGATCTTTCTTCGATGACGATCTTGTCTCCGGAGGGGGTTCCGAAATCGAAGGTGGATACCGGGGCGGCCACGTAGAACGGGATTCCGAAGTATTTCGCCGCGATAGCTTTGTCGAAAGTGCCGATTTTGTTGGCGAAATCTCCGTTGGAAGCGATTCTGTCCGCTCCGGTTATGATCATATCGACGCCCTTCGACATGTAGTAGGCGGAAGCCCCGTCGGGTATGATCCTGTGGCTTATTCCCTCCTGGCCGAGCTCCCAGGCGGTCAGCTGCATTCCCTGCAGGCGGGGTCTGGTTTCAGAAACGTAGACGAAGAAGTCCTTTCCGTCGTCGCGGGCCTGCCTCATGGGCGCCAGCGCGGTGCCCACGTCCACGGTCGCGAGGGCTCCCGCGTTGCAGTGGGTCATGATTTTCATGCCGTTCTTTATCAGTCCGGCTCCGTATTTTCCGATCAGCCTGCATTTATCCACGGTTATCTGCGCGTAGCGGTCCGCGGATTCCACCGGATCCTTTCCGGCTCTCAGCTCGGAGAGCATGAAGTCCACGGCGTAGAACAGATCGTTCGCGGTGGGTCTCGCGTTCCTCACCGTTTCGGCGGCTTTGTCCAGATCTTCGCCGTTCAGCGAGGCCATGCACATCGCGTACGCCGCGGCGGCGCCGATGGAGGGCGCTCCTCTGGTAGTCATGTTCCGTATAGCCTCCGCGACGGAAGCGCAGTCGCCGAAACTGCAGATGACCAGTTCTCCCGGGAGTTTTCTCTGATCTATCATCACGGTTTTCCCGTTTTCGAACCAGATCGCTCTTATATTTTTGATTTCTCCGCCGATTTCTGCCTTCATGGAACGATCCAATCCGTACCTGAATATCTGTTTTTTTATTGCTGGTCGGGTATGCATCAGTATTAATCATTAATAATTGGACTAAAATACAATTGTTAATATAGTCAATTCCCAAAATTCTTTTTAACGCTGTCCGCTATGGCGAACGCATGGGTTGCGATCTGTCTAACGGGTTCGAGATCTACCATGCCGAGAACGGTCTGATTCACATCTCCAGCGACATACAGATCGGAATTCTGAAGGAGCTGTCCGAGTGCGACAAATCCCTGACAGAGCTGTCCAAGGTGATGAACAAAGCCCAGTCCACTTTATCCGCTCACATATCCAGGCTCCTATCCGACGGAGTCATCAGGATCTACGACGACCCGGCGGACAGCCGCAAGAGGATGTACAGCCTTAACGCCGTCCGGCTGGCGTACTATAAAAAACCGGACAGTTCCTCGCTGGACAGCCTCAGCGATTCCGTGTCGGAGATGGCTTCGGATCCGTCCAGGGTCCGCGACTGCATGCTGAGGATGATCTTCATGGGTCTGGACGGCATAGGGCTTTCCGTGGAGCCCATCGGATGCACTCTCGGGAAGATGTACGGACGCAGCATCAGCGGCGCCCTCAAAGGCGGCAGCATAGAGGAGACGGTAATCAGAGCCAGAGATCATTACGCGAAGATGGAGATGGCCGAGATGAACATATTCTCCATGAATCCTCTGACGGTTATAGTCAAAGACGACAACATGCCCTCTGACGGTTCGGTGAGGACCTTCGGAAGCTTCGCCTCCGGTTATCTGTAGACTGTTCTCGAGGACGCCGCCGGAAGGATCTGCCGGCAGACCTCGGGAGAAGTGTTCGGCAACTGTTTCAGGATAGTTCTGGAGCCCGTGAAGCTCGTTTCGAAAAAACAGGCTCGAAGGTGAGCAGAGCTCCGTTTCCGAGAACCTCGCATTCTTTCAGTTCCAGTTTAACCCCGTTCTCGGCGATCCATCCGCTTCCGTCGCAGGGCGTCGGCGATCCGGATCCTCCGATTACCAGCCCTCCGACGAATACGGTGTACCTGTCCACGAGTCCGCTTCTGAAGAATTCTGATATGGTGTAGCCTCCGCCCTCGACCAGAACGCTTTCGATTCCGATCTCGTCCGCGAGCCATTCCAGAGTCTTTTCCAGATCTATCTTTTCTTTTCCGGCGCGGAATGTCTCCTCGCAGTCCCATTCCCTGTCACAGTCCTCCAGAGTCACCATGACGGTCGGCGCCATCTCGTTAAGAACCTGCGCGTCGTCCGGGGTTCTGCCGCGGGGATCCAGCACTATGCGCACGGGGTTGGTGTCGTAATCCGCGTTCTTTACCGTGAGATGCGGATCGTCCGAAAGGACCGTCCCGACTCCGACCAGGATCGCGTCGTACTTCTTTCTGAGGTTTTTCACTCTGGTTTTGTCCTCTTCCGAGGAGATTCTTACCTGTCTGCGGTCTTCGCCGGCTATTTTTCCGTCGGCGGACATCGCGCAGTTAACGTGGATAAACGGCCTCATTATTCTCCCCCGGAGTAACGGTGAACTGGTAAACGTCGTCTTTTCTTTCAACGCCGAATTTGACGTCGAGGAACGATTCCAGAGTATCCATCTGGCTCAGCAGGTGTCTGCTGATGCGGGACACGGAGAACCTGCTCTTGCTCTCGGCCATCGCCATGTACGGAAGGACCTGATCCGCGGTGTGGACGTCCATTGTCGCGCCGCTCTCCATCTCTCTCAGAAGATCCATGGCCGCGTCCTCTCCAGCTTTCTCGGCGGTCTGGCCTCTGGTAGTCAGGGTGTTGCTTCCCAGCATTCCGTTCTCGTATTCGGCGACGAGAACTATTCCGGCTCCGCGGGAGTCTCCCTCGGTCCTCTGGACGTCGAACTCCACCGGCCTGTCGCCGAGAGCCTTCTCGCATCCCTGTATTATCTCGTCCGTTTTCCAGTCCGGAAGCCTCTGGCTGAAGCATACTCCTTTTATTTTCTTCAGTTCGCCGAGGTCCTCTATATCGAGCGGTTTTATCGTTTTGATGGAGTTCATGGTCGCGATGACCCTTCCTCCGCCCTGGGGGTAGAATCCGCGGCTGATGATCTTGACGTCGGCGTCGATATCCATTTTTTTCAGAAGCGGGAAAAGGAGGTGCTGGTAGGAGTCGATCGGGGGCGCCCACATCACGTTTGTTCCGCCGCTGATGTCGATGTTTAGCCTCTGCCTGTGGTTTCTCGCGGCGAGGAGCATAGCCTGAAGAACAAGGCTGACGCTGCCGGCGGTCCCGATGTTCATGTTGACGTCGTACACCTGCTCGTGTCCGGGCCTGAACGTCAGCTCCCTCGATCCGATGGTGTTTCCCTCGACGGCGGAACCTGTCATCTGGGCTACCGCCTCCACCGCCGCGCAGTGCTGCTTGGACAGCCCGTTGGTGGGTCTGTTCTCCCTTATGCGGGTCAGATGCGTGGTAACGCCGGTGACCGTAGCCATAGCGACGGAGGTGCGGACCATCTGTCCCCCGCCCTCTCCTCTGGAACCGTCGATCTCCAGTATCCGCTCTTCCATGATCTCAGGTATAATGCATCCGCTTAATATAATACAGGTCCGGATTTTCCGGAAAATAAGTGCGATTGCCGGGATTCGAACCCGGGTCAGAGGCTTGGGAAGCATCCGTCCTGACCGCTGGACTACAATCGCAACGGGACCGCATCGGCGTTCCTGTATTTATTTGTGATTTGGGGTTTCCGCGCGCCGCGGCTCCGGCGGGAAACCGTTTCCCGGCAAAATACGAATGGTTTATATACGGAGATAAAATCGCAGGTCTGCGGACTCGTGGTCTAGGGGTTATGACGTCGCCCTTACAAGGCGGAGATCGCCGGTTCAATCCCGGCCGGGTCCACCATTTTTTCGTATCGGAACGGTTTTCCGGTCTGTGCGGATGCTGGCAGTCCGGGTAAAGGTTTCGTATCCATTTTTTACATTTAATACAGATTATATACCTGTCATAACCTGGTTTAATATGAGTTTCTGATCCAGAATACGGTATTACTGATACGGGGCGGCCGCGGGATTCATTTTTCTCCGATCGGAATCCGGTTACGAGGTTCCGGCATATCCGGAGACGGAGCCAGCATCACGGTGCGGGCTGTTCCGGGAAATGTATTTCCGTGTCTGTCCGCCGCTTTTTTCCTCCGGGATGCTTTTTTATCCGGTTTTACGGAAAACCGGCTGGATGTCTGTGACAATAGTTTATATAGTTTGAACGTATGTTGGATGATGAGTCCATTATATCTGCGGACGGGAAGATCTTCCTCCTTCTTCTTCCCGCCTGTAGAGGATTTTTTTTTCGTTTTCCGCTTCCGGAGGCTTCCAGCCATTTATTTATACTATAACCTGATAGGGCGGAGCACGGACTCATGGTCTAGGGGTTATGACGTCGCCTTCACACGGCGGAGGTCGCCGGTTCAAATCCGGCTGGGTCCACCATTTTAGTTTCTGAATGAGTTTCTCAGCGTCTTATTATATGCGCACGGCATTTCCGCTTTATGGCCGGCGACAGCGGCGGATCTCAGCTCGCGCATATGTTCTTGGAGAACGCCGCGAAGCCCGGATCCGGTGTAAATCCCGATTCTCCCGTGATGATTCTCATGCGCGGATCCGCAGATGATTCTGAACTCCTTCCTGCGATTTTGGAACTGGCGGAAAAAGGCGATTCCGATGCGCAGTACGCGGCCGGTCTGGCGTTCAAAAACGGCTTCGGCACGGAATGTTCCGGGGACGACGGCCGCACGTGGTTCGCCAGAGCCGCCGAGGACGGCCATCCTCTGGCTCTCCACAGGATGGGCGTCTGTTACATGCTGGGGATGGGCGTGCCGGAATCCCCGGAGAGGGCTCTGGAATTGTTCGAAAAGGCATCCGGGAAAGGTCTGGCGGAGGCGTCGAAGGAGATCGCGTGGATGTACGGCACGGGATCCGGAGCTTCTGAAACGAAAGCTTTCGGATGGTATCTGAAGGCTGCGGAACAGGGAGATCCGGAAGCCCAGGCTGTGGCAGGATTCATGTACGAAACCGGTGAAGGGATCGGACAGTCCTACGAGAAAGCGGCCGCATGGTACAGGAAGGCAGCGGAGCAGGGTCTGGCTTCGGCGCAGCGCGCTCTCGGTGATATGTACAGCAGAGGGTTCGGGCTGGAGAAATCCGATGAAAAAGCCTTCGGATGGTATCTGAAGGCCGCGGAACAGGGAGATCCGGAAGCCCAGGCTGTGGCAGGATTCATGTACGAAACCGGTAAAGGGACCGGGCAGTCCTATGCGGAAGCGGCCAAGTGGTATGCCAGATCCGCAGACAACGGGAACGCGTCCGCTATGTACCGCCTCGGACGTCTTTACGAAGCGGGGCTGGGCGTGCCCGAGTCTGCCTCGACGGCGGCCGATTACTACTATGGAGCGGCTTCCAGGGGGAACGGGGACGCCGGAGAGGCATTGCAGAGAATAGAACCAGACCGGAAGAAGGCGGAACCAGTTTTCGGATGCGATTTCGATGACGATTCCTGGCTGCCGGGGGAGGTCCGCATATGCGTCCCGGACGACTTTCCGGAGGTTCCGGATCCGGAAACAGAGAACGCTCTTTTCGATGATGTTGCGGTCAGATTCGATCCCGGGGATGACGGGTTCGTCCGCGATTGTCTGGCCGAGTTCGTGAGATGCTTTCTTTGCTGCGCGAAGCTCGATCCATGGTACGGGAAGATGCCGGACGCGGATCTGGAAAAGGCGTTTCAGACGATCAGCGGACGGCTGTCCGGAAAGATGAAGGTAGAGAAGCATTTCCGCGGCTATTATTACGACGATTACATCGTTGTCGAGGCCAGAGAGTTCATTTCTTTGAGAATTGACAGAACGACGCAGGAACGGTTCGCGGTGTGGGTCAGCGAGCCTTTCACCGTCCGTCCGTACATCCCGCGCCCGTACTGCACCGTTTCGGAGGACAAGCTGGACAGCTTTTGCAGCCTCGCGGAGTACATTCACGGCAATGCCGGACGCTGGAAAGCGATGGCCGAGGACAGGATGAAGCGCTGATCACATTATTTCCCGGATCCGCGACCCTGGAATCAGCATTGCCGTCGCGTCTGCAAACAGATGCGGGTGCCGCCGGCCGCGGAACAGGCCGTCTCGCAAGACTTTTAACGCCAGTATTTATGGCGGGTAATATGGCAGACCTTCCCGATTTGCAGACGACGGAGGAGGGCCGTCAGTATGAGAAAAGCATAATGATGGTTCTCAACGGCGAAAAGAGAGATTATCCCAGTTATTTCGGCGGATTAAAGGTTGCATCCGGCAACGAGTTCATCATATCCAGTCCGATCGACGAGTCTATCAGATTCGGGATATTCCAAGATCCCGAAGAGGGGATCATGTACGAGGCCGTATCCGCCGCTCTGAAAGCTCACGGGGAATGGGCAAAGCTGTCGCCCGCGGAGAGGGCGGAGTTCTTCAAGATGCCTCTGGAGACTTTGAAGGCCCGCAGGATGTACT
>JAEEKU010000148.1 GCA_016282555.1 Methanomassiliicoccaceae archaeon | reverse complement strand
GCACATCATCACAGACATGTGGGTCTATTCCAACGCCGGCTTCGACAACGGGATCCCCGTTTACGACTGCATAAAACTTATAAAAGATCCGGAGCCGGGACACTCCGACATGGTCCGCTACGCCTATTCGGTCCTGGATGCGGTGGATATGAAATGGGGGATCTGCCACATGAAGATAAAAACGGACGAGAACGGACCGGTTCTGATCGAAACCAACGCCCGCCCTATCGGGCTTACCATGACCGCCGATTATCTGGACGAGGCGCTGGGATACCACATCACGGACATGGCGATAGACACGTACCTCGAGCCGGAGCGCTTCAGACAGCTGATCGGCAGACCTTACAATCCGAGAAAATACGCGATGATGAAGCTGATGATAGTGCCGGACAAGATAATCGGAAGCTTCGAACCGGCTATGGTTCTAGGCAATATGATACACAGCACCAGAGAGGTCCTTTTCTCCGAGCACGAGGGAATGTACGGGTACCCCCGCACGGACGCGGAGACCAGCCCGGTGGTCGTGAAGATGATCGACGAGGACTACGGATCCCTTACAAAAGACTGCGAGCTTCTCCGCCTCATAGAATCGAACTATTTCCAGCTGTACTACTCCGTCGGAAACGATATAGACGGACTGGAACTGAAGACGGACCTCGGAGCCGTCATAAGAAAGCTCGACGCGGGAAAGAGGATTCTCGTCACCACCGACGGCGAGGATTTTATCGCTTACAAAGGGGAGATTCTGCCGAACGAGGGGTGGCAGATATTCGACGGCGTGATCTATGCTAAATGCGCCGCATCGACCGCGGCGGAAAGATACAGATCCGTTTACAGGGCGATGTGCAGCATCAGATCCGGAGGAATCTTCATAGCGGTTCCGGAAGCGTACGCCGCGATGAAGCACGGCTCGGTTATGATGGATTTTATGATGAACATCGGAGGATTCCGCATAATGCTGCCCGGATACGGCTCCGGCGGCATAGTTTACGGGATCAAAAAGTAAAAATCGGCTCTGTCTCAGCCTGAAAACGGCATCGGCGAGAGCGCCTATCTCGGACGGGCGCAGATTCTCTATTCTCTCGTCCTGAAAGGGAATCTCCCAGTCCGGCTGTATCAGCCCGGCGGTTTTTAGAGCGGTCCTTATCTTCTTGCGGCGGTGGTTGAAGCCGGCTTCGGTCACTCTGAAGAACAGATCCTCGTCGGCGACGGAGAACGGGGCCGGACGCGGCGCTATCCTGACGATCGCCGAATCCACTTTCGGACGCGGATCGAATCTGGACGCCGGAACGCTCTCCATGATCTCGCATTCCGCCCGGTAGAAGAGATTCACGGTGAGTCTGGAGTAGTCCGGGCTTCCGACGTCCGCCGTCATGCGCTCGGCGAACTCCTTCTGAACCATCACGACGGCGGTTCTGAACTTGTATTCCAGAAGTTTGAATATGATCGGAGTGGAGACGCTGTACGGAAGGTTGCTCACGAAAACGTCGAACTCCGGAAACGGAACGGAGACCGCGTCGCCTTCGATCAGCCGCAGCCTGTCCCCGTACTCCCCCCGTATATATTCCGCCAGTATCGCGTCCAGCTCGATGCAGCAGACGCTGTCCGAAACCCCGATAAGTCTGGACGTGAGAATGCCGAGACCGGGGCCGACTTCGAGAACGCGATCCTCCCTCCTTATTCCGGCGTACCCTATATGGCGGTCCGCCACGCGCCCATCGACAAGAAAATTCTGGCCTTTGCTCTTCTTCGGGACGATTCCCGTATCCGCGATAAGCCTGCGCGTGTTCATTTGGACACGAACAGATAGCGCGTGAGATCCTGGGACGCGATCTCTTCCGCTATGCGCCTGGCGACGAGTTTCTCCGGGGATCTTATCTTGGCCCTCTCGGTGAGATCCTCGAAACCGGTGAACGGCGATTTCTCCCTCTCTCTGAGAATATCCTCCACCGATTTCTTTCCCAGTCCGGGAAGCTCTTCGAGGAGATGCTTGCGGAGGCTGATGCTCTGGGCCTCGTTGAAGAATCTGATGTACTTCGCCTCGTCTTTTTTCACGATCGCTGCGAGGGTATATTCCAGCTCGGCCAGGGCGTTGTTGGTGAGTTCGCTGTGTTTTATGCGGTTTTTAACGTGATCTATGACTTCGCGCTGCGAGGTGTCCTTGCCGATGTAGACCCTGTCTCCGACTCCGAAAACGGCGCCGGGACGGGGTATAAGGGTAAAGAGCCTGAATTCCGCCTCCCCTACCGCATAAATGGTAGGCTCTCTCCTCCCGCCCGCGCTGACGGGAATAAAATCCAGAATGTATGCGAACTCTTCCAAAAAGATCCACTCCGGACTCAGTTTATGTATTTCGCTATGATGCCGAGGATATCCTGCACGTCCTGCGCGGTAAGCTCTATCCTTTCCTTGTGGAATACTGCGCGGACATCCGCGGGATATTTCGGGAGAATGTCCGCAAGTTTCACTGCGAGGGCATCGGATACGTTCTTGACGCCTTTCAGCTCTTCGATAAGCTTTTTCGTATCATCGAGGGACAGGCAGGAGACCTTCTGGGCGTGCTCGAGAGCGGATTTCTGCGACGTCAGAAGCTCTCTTTTCTTGCTCTCCTCGATGAGGAGTTCTTTTACCTCAGCCAACGGTACGTAACGCTCAGACACGGTCTCGCCTGCCTTCAGTCGGTGTTTCTTACCAGGTGCTCGGGGCGTGCAACTACGGTTTTGGGCTTGTTGCCGTCCTTTACGCAAACTTCGTAAGCGCTTCCTCTCTCGCCGATAACCACGCCGGTAAGGCCGTGGAACCTCGAGAAAGGCATTCCCTTGTGTACGCTGGGATCGATTATGATGTTGACTTTCTCCCCGGCCTCGAACGTCTGGAGACCTTTGGTGATGGGGGAGAGTCCGCGTGCCCTCGCCTTCTTTTTAAGGAGGTTGCGGGTCTTTGTCCTTGTTCCTCTGGATGCCTGCATGTTATTCCCTCACGGTTCATGGTAGTCTATTGCCGTCACGTCAAGCGTTTCGACCCTGCATTGCACTCCGAGCCTCTCAGAGAAGCTCGGCACGCTGCGTCCGTCGTCGCCGGACACGAATTCTTTGACGTACGTTCCCGAATCTGTTCTTAATTCCAGATCGAACGAACTGTCTCCGACCGCATCCGCCCTGACCCAATGGACTTTCCTCTTTCTTACCAGATCGGCGCGTCTGTGCTCGACTCTGCGCGGTGTCCTTTGGTCGATAACGGCATTGCTGAACGATAAGGCTACCTCAAATACTTTATCTTTATTAAGTTTGCCATCTGTCACTACGTGAACTTTGTATTCCTTATCCGAGGCCGCTCCCTTATACCTCTCCACGGCTTCGCGCTTCACGAAATGCAGATCCCTGAATCCGGCCAGATCCGATTCGTTCGCGCGCTCCGCCAGCTCGTCCAGATCTATGTTTCTGATCTTCGGATCGCTGATTTCCAGAACGAAGGGCCTTCCGTCCCCCATCATGCGCGCGTCGATGTCCTCGCGGCCCATTCCGTGGAAGAAATGCTCCTTCCCGCCGGTCATCTCCAGCGCTATATCCCCGATGATCTCCTGCACGGAGGTCATGTACATTTTTCCCTTGCCATGGCAATGATCGCATCCCTTGCCGTGGCACACTCTGCACGGCCATATCGTCTGGGGGATCTCCCTGCTGTACTTGTTGTAGCGGCCGGCGATGAAAAGCGGAGCTATGTCAAGCGAGACGTCGGCGAAGCGGGTATCCACGCACGCCACGACCTGCGGATTTTTGAATTCCACCGGGCGCCCGATCATTCCGATCGCGGCCTTCCCGATCTCGCGGTTCAGTTCGGATTTGATGCTCTCGGCGTTCTCCAGACCGTATTCTTCGATGATTTCCTTCTCTCTTCTGGAGATCTCGGGCTCCACTCTGGTCCCTATCAGGAAGTTATCCGACTCCACGGAGTTGACGCTTTCCGCCGCCGCTTCCGCGAACCTCCCGATCATATCGAAAACGTTCTCGCACAGAGGGCAGAACTCTTCCGGCGCCGTTGCGGATCCGCATTCCCCCAGATCCCTGCGGATTATCTCCCCGCGCTGCTCGTCGGTCATCCCGGTGCCGATCTTTCCGAACATGCGGCCGAGACAGTGGTTGCACAGCCCCGATTCCGCCAGTTTCTTCGCGGTTTCCAGATTGTCCCTGACCCAGTCTTCCATTTCCAGACCTCAGAGATCGAATCCCATCTCCGATATGCGGAGCCTGGGGCGCTGGCCTTCCAGATAGTGATAGACGGTCGCATGCTCGCTTCCGTTCAGGAGCAGTTCGATGGCGTGCTTCGCCACCGGGAGGCTCACGGTGTTCCCGATGAGTCCGACCGTGCTTCCGTAGATTATCATATCGCATCCGGTGAGTTCTTCGATTATTCTGCGGGTTTTGCCGTTCTTTCCGATGAGACGCCCCCTTATGCGGGTGAGCTGCTCGGAGCGCCCTCCGGAGAAATCTTTGATGTCGATGATCTCCAGATACTCGTCGTCATCGAAAAGCCTCATCGCCTTTTCGGGGTTGAATCCTCTTCCGACCGCTCTCACGACGTCCATCACCTTCAGGGCCATCACCGGATCTTCCAGATGCGCCTCGTCGTGGATTATTATCTCTCCGTCCTCCGCGTTCACATCCAGCTTCACTCCGGATATTCTCTGGAGAATTTTCTTGGTTTCTCCGTTTTTTCCTATCAGCACGCCGACTCTGTCGGCCGGAATTCTCACAGATCTCATTCTTCTTCCTCCTCCGGAACGTTGCTGAGAGTTTCTTCTAAAATGACGGAATCCTCGATCACGTCCGCGTCCCTCGACCTGAAAAACCTGTTGACGTTGCGTATGTCCCTTTCCAGATATTCTCTGGCGTTGTAATAATCGGAGGTCATCGCCTGGCCCACATCGATCATGACCGGCTGGCCGTCCTGCATCAGTATGTTGTATTCGCTGAGATCCCCGTGGACGAGATGGGCGTCCTTCCATCCGTCTATTATGAAAGAGACCACTTCGTCGTAGATCTCCGTGGGATCGTCGAGGACGCAGTCTTTCAGCTGGGGCGCCGGACCGTTCTCGTCTCCGATATATTCCATAAGGAGGCAGTTTTTGCTGAAAGCGACGGGTTCCGGCACGGGTATGCCGGCATCGGCGTATCTTCCCAGATTCTTGAATTCCTTATTCACCCATGCGTAGATCATCTTGTGGCGGTTTCCCGCCGCGCCTTTGAATCTGGGGTCGCCCTCTATGTACTTCGAAACCCTTTTGAACGTGGAAGTGGAGGTCCTGAATATCTTCAGCGCCAGGGGATCCCCGTCCTCGTCAGTTGTGTAAAAGACGTTTCCCTCTTTGCCTGTGGATATCGGGTAGTGGACCTTGTCTATGAACCCGTCGGTCATGAGATCGTAGATCGTCATGAGAGTCTTCTTGTCGAAAACTTCGCCGTCTGTCTGCCTTTCGTCTCCTGTCTTGTTCGTTTTGAGGGCATCCACGTGTCTTTCCAGATACGCGTAGGTTTCTTCGTACGACGGCATGTTACGCACCGGCTCAGAACATGTCCAGATTCGCCGGGATCTTGTTTCTCTTGCTGAGGTTGATGGCCTGGGTTTTGGTATATCTGAATCCGATGTCGCATTTGTCCGGCTGGAAATCCCATACCGATATGATCAGGAGATCTCCCTCTCTTATCCACATTCTTTTCTTGATTTTGCCGGGTATGCGGCCCACGCGGGATACGTTGTCTTCGCACATCACTTTGATCTTGGATGCGCCCAGCAGCTGCTCCGCGATGCCGAACATCTCTCCTTCTTTTATATTCGGAAGACGGACGCGCGTTACGTCTTCGTCGGGACTTTCCAACGGTTGGTTATCAGTCATTTTATCCTCTCAATTACGCCACATGCCGTGTTATTTTATAAAAATATATTTGCTGAAATCTGCCGCCGGAACCGTGCGGCGAAGGGGTTTCCCCGGGAAAAAACAGCGCCCGGGCGGGATACCGTCAGAAATCATTATAAACAGGATTGATATGGGTGAGTTCAGGCTCCGGTAGTGTAGCGGCCAATCATTCAGCCCTTTCGAGGCTGACACACGGGTTCGAATCCCGTCCGGAGCACCCACGTTCTAATTATTGCTTCAAAAGTGACCCGCAAAGATGCTGTTTGCAAAGCGCATCATCCGGCTTCCTGATGTTTCGCCTGAAGGCCGGACAGCGGTTACCAATCAGCCCCCCTCTTGGAACCGTACATCAGAAGCATACCGGAACATAATCTCAATTCCGCATCAGCTGATAAACACGGTGCTTCATAGTTCTCAGTTAAAATATCGTGCCATGTTTTTTCAGACTGTTATAACCCGAATTAAATTCGGTTAAACGAATTTATTCCAATTTTTAAGAAGTAAATTCGGTTAAACGAATTTATTTGTACACATAATCACTCCGATCATCATGGAAATCCCGAGAAAACGGTTCCTCGAAACCCTTCTGATGTTCAAAGATCAGGATGTCATCAAAGTCCTGACGGGAATCAGAAGATGCGGGAAATCCACCCTGCTGAGGCAGTATATAGAAATCCTGAAGCGGTCCGGCATATCCGATGACAGAATCGTGTACATAAATATGGAATCCCTGTCCAATGCCAGATTCTCCGACGGCATGGCCCTGTACCATGGAATCACGGAAAAGAAAAACCGGGAAAAGATCTAAATATTCCTGAACGAGGTCCAGTACATCGGGGGCTGGGAAAGAACGGTGAACTCGTTCAGAACAGATCTGGACTGCGATATTTACGTCACAGGTTCCAACGCATATCTGCTGTCGACCGACATCTCCACAAGACTGACCGGACGCAGCATCCCGATTGCGGTTCTTCCTTTTTCATTCAGCGAGTACTGCGTTCTGAACAGACCCGGCAATGTTGCAGATATGATGCGGATCTTCGGCAGATACGTCACTCTGGGCGGTTTTCCGTTCATAAGACCGGAAATGCCGGAGGAAGCGATTCTCCAGCGTCTGGATGAGATTAAATCGGATATAATTCTGAAAGATATCTGCATGCGCAGGGAAAATATTACTGCACCGATCTAGGCATGAGAAACACCCGGCCTCTGCCTGCCGACCGTGATTACGGAAAAGTTCTGGAAAACATAGTATGTCTGGAACTGATCCGCAGAGGATTCAGGGTTTATATCGGAAAAGCCGGAAATTACGAGATAGACTTCATAGCCAGAAAGGGCACGGAAACGGAGTTCTACCAGGTATCGCACTCCGTGTCGGATCCGGAAGTTCTGGAACGGGAACTCAGGCCGTTCAGAAACCTGAAATCGCAGGGCCGCAGATTCCTTATCACGTCGGATCCTGCTGCCGGAATACAGACTGATGAAGTCACAGTAACGAATATCATAGATTTTCTGACGCGGCGATCCGGATATGTTCGCTGATATCTGTCCGGATTATCCTCGGTTGCTCTTATGCAATCCCTGCTGATCGTTCCGTTTCAGTACCCGGATCTCCCGGCTTTGATCTTTTTGCAGGCGTTTCTGTTCTTCTCCACCACGTCTTCGACGTTGTTTCTGTCGACGACGAAAACCTTCGGAAATGCTCCGGTTCTGGAAAGGATCCTGTCGACGACGCGCCTGTCGGAGATTTCGCACGAATCCAGATTTTTCCTGCTCCAGTCCTGAGCGATCTCCAGAGTATGCTGGTATCCGTAGCTGTTGAACAGCTGCGCGAAGAAGGTTCCAGCCAGAGAATCGTCCGAAACGATGGCGATCCTGCATGATCTGGCCGCCGCGTCCGTTCCGTTGAAGGATATCGCCATACCGGAATAGGAGCTTACGAGGCTCATCGCTTTGCAGTCGCTGGCATTGCTTCCGATGTATACCGTGCCGTCCTGATCCCGGATCTTTTTATCCGCGCAGACCCAGGCTTTATCCAGAGAGTTTATGGATTTGCAGCCTTCGAACAGCACTGCGCCCTGAAGCGGCATATCGCGCCCCAGCGCCCTGCGGGCCTTCCTGAAGAGCTCCGAGTCCTCCGGAATGAGATCGGAGGTATCCCGCGGATACTCGAAAGAGGACACTTCCAGGGACGAGAGCTTCCCGGCGATTTCTTTTATCTTCTCGGAATCGGTGCGATCCAGATTGAAGGGATCGATCGCGGAATCGGTGCCGCATATGTTCGCGCCGGGAGAGCCCAGCACGTTCAGGAAATGAGTCAGAGCCTGATCGTACATGCCGGTGCGGATGAAAACGTTCATCAGCTCCGAGAGATACGCGCAGGAATCCTTCGCGCCGCGCGTGAACCTCATCTTCTTCTTTGCCGCCTCGTACATGGATCTTTCGGTCGCTCCGTAAACCTTGAGGAACGGAATCATGTATTTAGCCGATGAGCCGTACGGACCCTCCGGATCTTTGACGAATCCCGCAATGTAATCGTATCTCTCGATGACATCGTACAGCCTGTCCCCGCCGGGAATGAGCTCGGCGCAGATCTCCCTGTTGATATCGCCGTTCAGGAGAAATCCCCTGGGTTCCAGCAGGAGATACCTTCTGGGCCCCAGCCCCAGCTCCTCGGCGGGATCGAATTCTCCGGGCATTTTCACAGCCCCAGGGATGCGTCGACCTGAGCGGAGAGATCGTAAGGTCCGTCCAGAATCTTTCCGCCGGAATAGAGCTTTTTGTCTTTTATGCATACGCGGCCGTCCGCGAATTCCCTGATGGTGGCGACGATGAGAGGAAGCTCCCTGGCGGATCCGTCCTCCCTGATTTTTTTGAAAAGAGGCTCTTCGGTTCCTTCGGATGATCTGATGTCCTCCAGTGAACTGTTCTCCAGCTTTTTCCCGAAATCCTCCCAGAGCTTGTCGTAAACACCTCCGCGGATCGGGAATCCGCAGTATGTGAGCGCGGCCCCGCGATCCCATTCCTCGGTGCACAGGTGGATCATGACTCCCTGGCGGTCCGCGTTTTCGGAAATAAGCTGCCAGATAACCTCCTGCCACGTCCCCTTGGGGCCGTCCGGAAGCGCCGGGTGCAGATTCAGCATATCGTATTCCCTGCAGGTCTCGTCGTCCATCCACATCATGTATCCGGCGAGTATCCCGAGATCGAAGCCGGTTCCGGATGTTTTCTTCCTCAGAACCTTCCCGTATTCGTTCCTCCACGCCTCCGGATCTTTCTCGCGGAGCTCCGGCTCGAACTTCTTCCAGGACTCCGTGATCAGAGGAATGCCGTACCCCCTCACCATATCGAAAAACAGCTTCCTCTGCTCCTTGCGCGGATTGTCTTCCTCTTCGTTGTCCCAGTTGCAGAACACGAACGAGATCTCGACGTCCAGAACGCCTTCGGCTTTCTTATCCATAACCGCCTTCAGAAGGCTGCGGGATCCGGGACCCCTTCCCGTGGAGAACCAACCTAACCTGAGCATCGCAACACCTATACCGACCGTAGATAAAGATTTACACGTCGAACAGCACCGTTACCGACGGTTCGTCTCTGTCTATGTTCATCATGTGGTACGTCACGGCTTTGATCTCCGACTTCACCCTGTGTCTGGAGCGGTCGAGGGTCTCCCCCCTCCCGGTGCAGATGACGTCGTTCCCGTCGAACCTCACGCTTATCTCCTTGAGAACGAGACCGTCGCAGTCCTCCAGAAACAGCAGCTCGGAGAGGAAGGAATAGAGCCTGTCCTCGTCGTCCTCCCCCGATACCGTGAATTCCGTCTCTTCGGAGGTGCCGATCCCGGAAAGATCCACCGTCTGATCGAACAGAGCGTACCCCGCGTTCGCGAAGCATTCCTCCAGAGTGCTGCCCGCAGCCTTCACCATCAGATCCGCCGTGTGATCCGCCAGAACGTACCTCTCCATGCCCTGCCGTATATTCTTCTAGTCTTAATATGAGCGTTTATACCCGGCGGGACATAACCCGGTCATGGACGAGGAGATATTCGCGAGGGCGGCGGAATTCGCCGGAGAGCTTTTCAAAAAGGATTCCGGAGGGCACGACATCTACCACACGCTGAGGGTGCATTCCATGGCGCTGAGGATCCTTCGGTCAGAGGGAGGGGACGAGTTCGCGGTGAGAATGGCCGCCCTCCTCCACGATGCGGACGACTGGAAGCTTTTCGGAAATAACGGATTCGCCAACGCGCGGAGATTCATGGATTCCGAAAATATTCCCGGAGACGTTCAGGACAGAATCTGCGGGATCATCTCCGGCGTATCGTTCAAAGGCACGGATTCGCAGGTTCCGGACTCTCTCGAGGGGAAAATCGTCCAGGACGCCGACAGGCTGGACGCGATTGGCGCAATAGGCATCGGAAGAGCGTTCGCATACGGGGGAAGCAGGGGGAGAGCGATGCACATACCTGAGGAGATCCCGAATACGGAGATGGACTGGGAAAGCTACCGCAGAAGCGAAGGAACCACGATCAGCCACTTTCACGAGAAGCTTCTGAAGCTAAGGGATATGATGAACACGGAAACCGCCAGAGAAATAGCGGAGGGGCGCCACAGATACATGGAGGAGTTCCTGAAAGAGTTCGGAGACGAGTGGAACGGCGTCCGCTGAAATTCGAATTACGATAATTGAACTGCGTTTATCGAAGAAATACTGCGTATTATCAACGAATTAAATCTAAATAACGCGGTTATCGGACAAAATGCTTAATATTAAGTAGCATGTAGGGGCGGCTCATGCGCTTAACGATCGTCGGATGCGGTTCGATCGGATCCAAACTCGCCGCGGCGGCGGACGAGATGGCCGAAGTGAAGAGGATCTACCTCACGGACATCATACCCGGGAAGGCGGCCGATCTGGCATCCAAACTCAGAAAAGCGATCGTAGTGGACAACGTGGAGGAGGAGCTCTACCACTGCGATCTCGTTATTGAATCGGCGACCCAGGAGGCTGCCCGCTCCATACTGCCGAAAGTCGTAGCCAGGGGAGTGGACATCATGATCATGTCCGTCGGAGCCCTGGTCGACGACGATTTCCTCAGATCCGTGAGGGAGAAAGCGGCGGCCTGCGAGGCCCGCATCTACATCCCCTCCGGCGCGATATGCGGGACGGACGGACTCAGATCCTCCTCCGTGGGAGAACTGGACAATGTGGAGCTGATCACCACCGTGGGGCCGAGAAGCCTCACCGACGTTCCGTACGTCATTGACAAGGGGATAGACGTCGGGAAAGTGGCGGAGAGAACGGTCATCTTCTCCGGAACGGCCGGGGAAGCGGTGAGGCTCTTCCCGAAGAACATCAACGTTGCCGCGACGGTGAGTCTTCTCGGCATAGGATTCGAGAAGACCAGAGTCACCCTGGTTCTCGATCCGGAGACCCGCAGCAACTCCTACGAGCTCAGGCTTAACGGGGAATTCGGAAGCATGGTATGCCACACGTACAACGTCCCCTCCCCGGACAATCCCAAAACGTCTTATCTGGCGGCGATGTCCGCGATTTCCGCGCTCAAAAGAATCGTCCGCAACGAATGGATCGGGATATGATCCCGCGCCGGTTCCCGTTTCATCGAGGGGAACCGGCACAGTTATCACTTTTTCCGCTATCTGCCGCTCATGGAAAGCAGAAGCGAAAGACTCATGTCGAACTCGGACGGCCTGGACGCCGTCGTCATAGCGAACGACGGGGAGCCGTTCCTGGATTCGACTTTCTGGTACCTTACTGAACAGACCTCCGGAACCTTCGAGGGATCGCTCGCGATAGCGAAGAGAGACGGTTCTCTGGACGTGATCGTCTCGGTTCTCGAAGCGGAATCCGCGGAATCGGGCGCGGGAAACGTGCTCGTCTACCACGACCGCGAGGAGAAGAACCGGTTCATCAGGGAATCTCTCTCCGGATGCAGAAACGTGGGGTTCAACATCCATTCCGTATCCTACGCCGCGGTGGAATACGTCAAGAAAACCGCGGAGGGGATAACGGTTTCGGATGCCGGGAAAGCGATAGAAGATACCGTTTCAGTAAAAGACGAAAAAGAGATAGCGGCGACCAGAGAAGCCTGCAGGATCTCCTCGGTCGTCGCCGGGGAGATTCCGGATTACCTCTCCGAAGGCGTCTCCGAAAAAGAGATAGCGGCTAAAATGGACAACCGGATGAGAGAGCTCGGGGGAACCGGGAACGCGTTCGACACGATAGCCGCCTTCGGCCCCTATTCCTCGCAGCCGCATCATATGCCGTGCGGATACAGGCTGAAAAAGGGAGACACCGCCCTTTTCGATTTCGGATCCAAATACGACCGCTACTGCTCGGACATGACCCGCACCGTATTCCTCGGAAAACCCCCTGAGATACTGGAGAGAGCCTATGAAATAGTGAGGAAAGCTCAGGAGGCCGGAATATCGGAATACCGCAGCGGAGCTAAAGCCTGCGACGCGGATCTTGCCGCGAGAAAAATAATCGACGATTCTGAATTCAAAGGAAAATTCATACACTCCTTCGGGCACGGCATAGGGATGGACATCCATCAGGGGATCTCCGTCTCCCCCGCGTCCCCCCAGATCCTCCGCGCGGGGAACATAGTTTCGGCCGAGCCGGGAATCTACATCCCCGGGATCGGGGGCATACGCATCGAAGACACCTGTCTGATAACGGAGGAGGGATGTGAGATCCTCACTTCGTTCGATCATTCGTTCACGGTGGTATGATGCGGTCTGTTGCGGCAATGGAGGCGCAGGAGGTCCAGGACATCCTCGCGGATGCCGTCGCCAGAATGACGGATCTGGGCGCCGGGTTCGCGGATGCCAGATCCCAGACCGTGAGGGTTACCGGAGCGGTCACGGCGAACGGAAACCTGAGGCAGCTGGTCAGGAAAAGCACCGGCGGAGTCTGTCTCCGCGCCTGGACGGGAGGAAGATGGGGCTACGGAACGGTTTCCTCGTTCGACCGGGAAAAAATAATGGAAGCGGCCGCGTCCGCCGTGAAAAACGCGTCTTCCGTGAAAATATCCGATCTCTCGCTGGAGCCCTCCGCGGTGAGAGGCTACCATCCGGCGGAAGTGAAGATCCATCCCGACTCCGTGGAACTTTCGGAAAAAATCGCCGCCGCCCTGGATCTGGACAAATCACAGAACATTGACGGGAGGATCGTCAACAGGACCGGAGCGTATTCGGAGGAGATCAAAAGCAATCATATCGTCAACTCCGCCGGATCCGATGCCGGATGGGAGGAGGTCCGCACGCTGTGCAGGGCGATGTCCGTGGCGGCCGACGGAAGCAGGATGGAGCAATACTACGAAGGCCCCGACGGCACCCTCGGGTTCGAAACCGTAAAGGATCTGGATATCGAAGCCGCGGGAAGAAAAGCGGCGGAAGAAGCCATTAAAACGCTCGGCGCGGGGAGAGCGCCCTCGGGAAACGCAGTCGTGATCTCGGATCCCATGGTCTCCGGGCTTCTGGCCCATGAGGCTATGGGGCATGCCTCCGAAGGCGACGAGATAACGAAGAAACGCTCGTTCCTCACCGGCGCGATCGGAAAAAAAGTAGCTTCGGACATAATCACCATGTACGACAACGGAACCGTCCCCGGGGCCCACGGCTCCGTCCCCTTCGACGACGAGGGAACCCCGTCTTCCTGCACGAAGATAATAGACAAAGGCATCTACAGCGGCTACATGCACAGTCTCGAGACCGCTTCCGCCCTTGGATGCAGGCCTACAGGAAACGGGCGCGCCGAAAACTTCGGGAAAAGGACCTGGGTGAGAATGACGAACACGTATTTCGGTCCGGGGGAATGGGACAGGGACGAGATAATCTCCGACACGAAAGACGGAATCCTGTGCGACAAAATGGTCAACGGAATGGAAGATCCCGTGGGCGGATGTTTCGAAGCCAAATGCCTCAGGGGATTCGTGATAAAAAACGGGGAAATCGACAGGATGGTGCAGTCCTTCACCCTCACCGGAAAATCGACGGAGATACTCTCCTCCGCCGACGCCCTTTCGAAAGAGGTGATTCTCGACGGGGGAATGTGCGGAAAGGGAATCGAAGACTGGGTCAGAGTCTCCTCCGGCGGCCCGTTCATGCGGGCGAGAATGATCGTGGGGGGAGGACAGTGATTTACCCTGACGAGAGGGCGATCCGCGCTCTTGACAAGTACGATCAGGCGGAGGTGTACGTTTCCGAAGCCATTGTGAACACGGTTTACATCGACGGATCGAAGATCAGCAACATCGAGACCAAAAAGGAATCGGGAATGATGTTCCGGATGATTCACGGGTCCAGAACCGGAAAGGCATCCGTTTCCCTCTGCTCCCCGGATTCCGCGGCGGACTGTCTGGAAATGGCTGATTCCGTTCTGAAATACTCGCCGGTTAACCCGGATTCCGGAAGTTACCCCTGCCAGGAACAGGCCAGGAGACCGGCTCCTGACGTCTGGGACAAGAAAGCGGAGAACATCGCTCCGGAGGATCTGAGAGAACTGGCGGAGCAGCTGATAGGGGAATGCAGAGTGAATATTCCCCGCGCCCAGATACGCGTTTCCGCCATGAACTCCCGCACGGTCAACAGCAACGGAGTGGACACGGGTCACAGAAGCACCCTGGTCTACGGGCATTTCACTTCGATGGCTAACATCGACCACCCCGGCGAGGGAACGGAAACGTTCTACGGGACCCATCTCGATTTAGATCCGGTATGCATAGCGCATTCCCTTTCCAGAAAGGCGGAGGCCGCCGCCGGGAGCCGCGAGTTCAGGGGAACCTCCGGCGTTACGATGATCCTTCCCCCCGGCGAGCTCGGGGACATGCTGTTATCCTCTGTCGGATCGGCCGTTAACGGGGAGAACGTCAAATACGGACGCACCCTCTGGAAGGACTCCCTCGGCGGGAAGGTGGCCTCCGAATCCCTCTGCATCGCCGACGATCCGACAATGAAAGCACCCCTGTCCTGCGTGTTCGACGACGAGGGAACCCCCGCCGGAAGACATACGATCATCGAAAAGGGAATACTAAGGGGATTTCTGAGGGACGCGTTCTGCGGAGACAGCACCGG
>JAEEKU010000147.1 GCA_016282555.1 Methanomassiliicoccaceae archaeon | reverse complement strand
CTCGTTTACGCTAGGAATATCGTACTTCCTTTCGTTCAGAATCCCCCGGTCGTACACGTTGCCGTACATGTACGCGCAGCTCAGAGGCCCGTGCGCTATGAGTTCGGCGTCTAGTATCTCCATGCAGCAGCGGGCAGCGGCGCGTACTCCGCAGCTCTTCAGAGTGGATTTCTCGTCGGTTGCGAGTTTTCGGGTGTTGCCCGGGACTCCGGCGGATGGCGTCACCCTGATGCCTTTGGCCACGAGATCCATATCCTCGTCGCCGAGGGGGCTGGCCGGATAAAGCCTGGCGTTTCCTTTCAGGGAATCTCTGATTATCCCCACTATCGGAAGATACGATCTGCATTCGTCGGAATCCGGGAACATTTCGCATACTGTTTTCCCCTCCGATTCCGCCTCGGCGAATCTCTTCGAACGGGGGATGACGGTGACTACCGGCAGCCTGACCGCATCGGCGAAGTTCTTCACGTACTCGTATTCCCCTTCGTTGCCTCTGGAGTTGAGTATCAGTCCCGCCACCCTCTTGTCTCCGGCATCGAAGTTGCGGATGCCTTTCAGAACGTTGTTGGCGGCGTACAGCGACATAAATTCACCTGACGTGACGACGAAAACCAGATCGGCGTATTGTTTTCTCAGGGGAACCGCGAAACCTCCGCATACCACGTCTCCGAGAACGTCATACAGAACCACGTCGGTATCCCCGGGAACGAGCGTCTTCTCTTTGATAAAATCGAAAGCCGTCAGTATTCCTCTTCCCGCGCATCCCACGCCCGGTTCCGGACCTCCCGTCTCCATGCAGATGACGCCGTTCTTTCCCGTGACGGCCGCGCCCTCCGCGTCTTTCCGGCCGGAGCTGATGCGGTCCAGAATCGTGGGCTGGGTTTTTCCCCCGAGAAGCAGCCTGGTGGAATCGTGCTTGGGATCGCATCCGATCTGGACGACCTTCAGGCCCTCTCCGGACAAAACATAGGAGATGTTGGCGGAAGCGGTAGATTTGCCGATTCCTCCCTTGCCGTAAATCGCTGCCTGTATCAAATTCTCACCGGAAAAAGGAGGCCGGAGCCTCCGTTAAAATCAGTTTTTGCCGCCTGCCCTCTGGTAGTCGGAGTAGGTGATGGTGTTTGTGCAATCGGTTTTCACGTTGTAGTCCTTGTCGCCGGCGCATTCGTCGAGGAACGGCATGAAGTTATCCGCATAGGTCTGCCATGTCGTCGCTCCGTAGTCTTTGAAGAGATCGGGATAAAGAACCTCCGCTACGGTGGCGATCCTCGCCGAAACGGGCAGCGATGCATTCACGTAAACGAGATCCTTGTAAGCGGGGCTCTTGTTGAGATAGCTCAGCTTGTCGATGTCCCATACGTTTCCGGTGAGATATTCGTCGGTGACTTTCTTGAATCCCATCGTGGTGAAACTCACTATGACCTCGGGAGCCGGATTCTTAAATGTAAGAATAGACTCTTCGTTGGAGAGCTTGGTGGATGCTCCGGACTGCTGGTTGATGACGTTTCCTCCCGCCTCCTGGGTAGCGTAGGTGTACTGGGAGTTGGCCTCTGCGATGGACGTCTTGGAGAACAGCACCAGAACGTCGGTCGTCTTATCGCCGCTGATGTTGTTTTTCTTCAGTGTGTCGGAAACGTGATCGAGAACTTTCACCGTGTATTCGGCGATGTTGTTCCCCTGTTTCTCTCCCTCGGTTCCGAACAGGAATCCGAACGTGCGGAATCCGACGATGGAATCGCGGGGGTTGGTGCATTTGGTATGGATAACGGGAATTCCGGCGGTTTCGAAATCGGCCTTGTACGTCTTTATGGCGTTGGTGTTGTAGATGAAGATCGCATCTATTCCGTTTCCGCCGTTCTGCCTGTATTTGGTGTCGAGTTCGATGATCTTCTTGTATCCGGCCTCTTTGACGGTTCTGTTCTGCGTCGGATCGATGTTGACGGAACCGGCCTTGTCCAGAGAATAAAGTTCGAATTCGCTGTAATTGCTGGAAAGATACCCGGCGACTTTGTCGGATACCCCGAGCTGGACGCAGACTCCGGTGACTTCCGCGTTCACGGTAACGACGTGCTTGAGCGGGTACGGGACTTTGACGACCGAATAAGAGGGATCGTCGTCCTCGTCCATCTGCGCGATAACGTACACGTCGGTTTCCTTGCGCTCCGCCAGCTTCTTTACGATTTCGACGTCGCCGCTGTCGATTCTGCCGTTGTGGTTGGCATCGGCCAGAGGGTAGCTGGCCAGAGTATAGTTCTCTTTGGCGTTCAGAACGTTCTCGACGATCCTCACGTCGTTGGAATCGATCGTTCCGTCTCCGTTCGCGTTTCCGTAAATCAGGAGATCCGTGGACGTCGGAGGGGTATCTTTGACTTCCGGCTCCCCGTTGAAAAGCAGAAGAGCCGCCCCGATACCCGCGATCGCGATGGCGATTACCGCGATCACTATGATGAGATTCTTGTTCCCCATGTTGGATGATATACCCAATTGTATTTATAAATTGTATACGGTGCGGATAATAATGGACAGCACGGACGAGATGATCGGGGAATACCGCGCCAGCATCGGCAGGAAAGTGCTCCTGATGGCCGCGTTCCTGATCGTACTGTTCGTTCTTATCGTGCTGTCGTGCGCCTGGGGAACGGATAACTCCTTCGGAACCGCGTACCAGGTTATAATCGATCATATAACGGGAAAGCATTACGAGATCCGCTCCTGGGAATGGTGGCAGGATCATTACATCTGGCAGAACGTGATGCCGTCCGTCGCGGTCTCGATCATCGCCGGCGTAGGTCTCGCCATAGGCGGAGTCGTAATGCAGGCTGTAACCGGCAACCCTCTGGCCGATCCGTACACCACCGGAATATCATCGGGAGCCTGCCTCGGGGCGGTCATTGCCATTCTGATAGGATTTACATTCGCCAGCACCGTCGGGGAATACGGGATAATATCGAACGCTTTCATATGTTCCCTCGTTCCGGCGCTGGTCGTGGTTCTGATATCCAAGCGCGCGGGCAGCTCCCCGACCACGATCATTCTGGTGGGGATAGCGATTTCGTACTTCTTCAACGGGATGATAACGTTCCTGATGGTCATGGCCGATCCGAACAAGATGTACGCGGCGTACCAGTGGCAGATCGGATCGGTTACGGGCATAACCTGGGGAGAGATTCCCATGATGCTCGCGGCGGTGGCCGTCGCGTCGGTCATAAGCTATTTCGTGTCGTCCAAACTCGATCTCCTGATGCTGGGAGACGAGAGCGCCAAGAGCCTGGGGCTGAACGTGGAGCAGTTCAGGACGCTCTGCCTGGTCATGCTCTCGGTGCTGGTGGCGTCCATCATCTCCTACACCGGAATCATCGGTTTCGTAGGACTGATCATCCCTCATACGGCCAGATTCCTTGTGGGCGGAACCAGCAGGTTCGTGATTCCCATGAGCATAGTTCTCGGCGCGGCCGTCCTCGTCTTCGCCAACATGGTATCGCGCACCATCACGTTCTACACCGATGTGCCTATAGGAATCGTGATGTCGTTCATCGGAGCGCCCTTGTTCCTCTATCTGATAATGAGGAAGAAATCGCAGAGGCAGATATTTTGAAGGGCTTGTCAGAAACGGAGTTTGTCACCGGATACCGGCACGGCAACCGCAGAAAACTGCTTTTCGTCCTGGTTTGCTCGGTGATCGCCGCGGTGACTTTTTTCATATCTCTGTTCTTCGGACCGTCCGAAATTTCGGTGCAGCAGTGCATCGACGCCCTGATGAACCATTACGGAACCGTGACGGACGAGCTGGCAGATATGGTGATCTGGGAGATCCGCATTCCGGAAGCCTGCATGGCTCTGATCACCGGCGTGGCTCTGGCGGCCGGAGGCGCGGTGATGCAGACCTCCCTCCGCAACCCTCTGGCGGATCCGTACATCATGGGTGTGTCGTCCGGAGCGTATCTGGGCGTGGCGGTGTTCATGGCCTTCGGGATATGCGTTATACCGGGGCTGGCCCAGAATTATTCGATCGTGATCAACGCGTTCGTCGTCTCGCTGGTGCCGATGACAGTAATTCTTATCGCTTCGTCCAGGGGCAAGATAAGCTCCGGCAAGCTGATACTCATCGGCATCGCAGTGATGTACATATTCTCGGCCACGACGTCCCTGATCAAAGTTCTCGCCGACGAGGAAACCCTCGCCGAGATCTACCAGTGGGGAGTCGGGAGTCTTTCCGGCCAGGAATGGGACGAGATAGGGATAGCGCTGGCCGTCACGACAGCCGGACTGTTTCTGTTAGCGCTTCAGGCCCGCAACCTCGATGCGGTGAACGGGGGACCCAACATCGCCAAAGCCGTGGGCGTCAGCGTGAAATTCGTTATATTGTACAGCATGACGCTGGTTTCGCTGGTTACCGCCGGCGTGGTGGCGTTCACCGGAACCATCGGCTTCGTGGGTCTGGTAGCGCCGAATATAGCCAGGCTGTTCGTGGGCAACAAGATGAAGTATCTGATCCCCGCTTCCGCGTCTTTCGGCGCCATGTTCCTGATAATTGCGGACACTATCGCGAAAGTTGTTACTCCCACCGGGATTCCCTGCGGAGTCGTAGCCTCCGTGATAGGAGGGCCGATCTTCGTGATCATACTTATGCGTCAGAGGAAAAAAGCATTGTTGTGAGCTGATACGATGGAATTGAAAATAGAAGATCTGGAATTTTCATACACAGCGGATACTCCGGTGCTGAGAGACATTAACCTGTGCATCACGGGTCCGAAATTCGTTTCTATCCTGGGCCCCAACGGAGTCGGCAAATCGACGCTTATCCACTGTATCAACAAGATCCTCGAGCCGACTAAAGGAAAAGTGTACATCGACGGAACCGACGTCTCGACCATAACGATAAAGGAGCTGGCCAAGATCGTCGGATATGTGCCCTATTCCGCGAACGACACGTTCCCGCTGAGCGTCGTAGACACGGTTCTCATGGGAAGACACCCTTACAGCAGCTGGAAGTCTCTGGACAACGATCTTAAAATCGTTTACAGAACCCTCAGGATGCTGGGGATAACGCATCTGTCCATGAGGCCCTTCAACGAGCTGTCGGCGGGACAGCACCAGAAGGTCATGCTGGCAAGGGGACTGGTCCAGGAACCGAAGATTCTTCTGCTGGACGAACCCACCTCCAACCTGGACATAAGGCATCAGATAGCCGTTACCAAACTGCTGAGAAAACTCTCGGAAGAGCAGCAGATACTTGTGATTATGATAAGCCACGACATCAACATCGCGGCCAAATACGCGGACGAGATCATAATGCTCAGCGGAGGCACGGTATATGCCACCGGGACTCCGTCCGAAGTCATAACGCCGGAAAACCTTCAGGCCGTCTACGAAGTAGAAGCGAGGGTCGAAGACGACGGCGGCCGGCCGCATGTCATCCTCGAAGACGCCGTTTCGATGGACGAGGAAGAGTATTACGAGGATGAGCCGGCGCGGGTCTGAACTCCGGCACCGGTTATCTTCATTCGAGAACGGGGAACCTTCTGACGATCCGCGTCTCCTTCCACCTGTCGCGCAGAGACAGCTTTTCAAATCCGCCCAGGAAATATACCGCCAGCATGCCCGCAGCGAGCAGTATGTGGTAATCGATGAAGGGATTGTCCGAAGGCGGCACGTGAAGGGAGTACATTATCAGCAGGAACGCGCACATGCCGGACGTGGCCTGTCTGGCCGCTATCCCCAGCACGAGCGTGACGCCCAGCACGAGCAATGCCGCCATCAGAATGACGTCTATTACGAAATTGCCCGCCAGGGATACGTAGAAATCCTTGAACAGGCCGTCAGCCACATAAACGACGTACGACGAGGGCGACACGCCGTCTATCCATCCGCCTCCGTGAGGAGTCTGGAATCCGAGCCCGAACAGTTTGTCGAAGAACGGCCATAACATAATCCATCCCGCCATTATGCGGAATGCCGCCAGGACGTACAGGCCCTTCGTCTTATCATCCATGCATCGGCAAACCGTCGCGCAGATAAAATCT
>JAEEKU010000146.1 GCA_016282555.1 Methanomassiliicoccaceae archaeon | reverse complement strand
GTTTACGAGAACGTCTTTCCCGAGACGGATGTTGAATCCGAAATCGCATCTGAACGGAAATAGAACTATAGTGCCTTCTTCGGTTTTTCTTCCGGCAATATCTTCGAAAGCAGCAGTCATCTCTTCTCTGGAAGTCATTGCGGAAGTGTTGTATTTCTGAACTTTAATCGCGCATTCAACGATTTTATCCATATATTCATCGATGTGTCCGGAATCAATCCATTCTCCCGTTTCCAGAGCTTCTTCCAGCGTGCTTTTCATACCGGCGTATCGCTGTCCGGATAAAAATCTTGAATCTTATTCCAGTGACCGGAGCGGGAGTATACCACACTTGCGAATTAAGTGCGGCGGGATAATATAGTACTATAGTGAATTTTATTATAAATGAAATTATTATTGCTCTATCCGAATATAGAACTATAGTGATATATGTTTCCGGGAACCGCTCCGGAACGTTTCTCTTTTTCGATAATCTTAAAGATTATGAACTCGATCTCCGGCCGCCGGGCGGGAGCCGCACCGGCAGATCCCAGGTGAAAATATGAGCGACAGAGAAGTTATTCTTGAAGCGATGAAGAAGGCCGGAGAGCCGCTGAATGCCGGAAAAGTCGCGGAGCTTACCGGTCTCGACAGAAAAGCGGTCGATAAAGCGTTCGCAGAAATGAAAAAAGACGGAACTATCGTATCCCCGGTCAGGTGCAAGTGGGAACCCGCCCAGAAGTGATAATCTGGTCAGCCGCGAGGATTTCAACGTTTTCGAACGCGCCGGAGATATTATCAGCGCGATACCGGAATGCGTCTACATCACCGCCGGCGACGGCGGGAAAGTCAATACGATGGCCATAGAGTGGGGTACTCTGGGGAACCTGTGGGCCAGGCCGGTGTTCACCGCATTCGTCAGAAACAGCAGGTTTACCCGCGAGATGATAGATCGCAATCCGGAATTTACGATAAACATACCTGCCGGAGAATACGACCGGAAGATTTTCAAAATCTGCGGCGGAAAAAGCGGCAGAGATACCGACAAAGTGAGAGAAGCGGGGCTGACTCTGGCACCCGGAAGGAAGATCGGCGTTCCGGGGATACTGGAGCTGCCCGTGACCCTCGAATGCAAAGTCATTTACCGTCAGGAGCAGGACGTCTCCCTGATTCCGGACGATGAAAGGAAAAGATACTATCCGCACAATCCCGGAAGGAGCCATGACACCGATGAGGACGAGCATATCATGTACATCGGAGAAATCGTGGATTCCTACATCCTTTCCTGATTTCGCCGGGAACTTTTTTCAGAGGCCGCGATATGGACGACAGCGGATTGTTTCGTACTGGAGACCGCCGGGAGTGGAGAAAGTGGCTCTCGGACAATTACATGACCGCTCCGGAGATCTGGCTCGTTTATTCTACGAAGGAATCCGGGGACGGATGCATTCCGTACAACGATTCGGTGGAAGAGGCCCTGTGCTTCGGCTGGATCGACAGCACGCTCAGAAGGATTGATTCCGATCACTATGCGAGACGTTTTACCCCCAGGCGCAAAAATTCGGAATATTCCCGCGCCAATATAGAGCGTCTGATCTGGCTGGACTCCCGCGGTCTTATCTGTCCGGAGGTCAGGGAAACGGTCGCGGATATCATATCCGAGCCGTTCGTTTTTCCGGAAGATATCATCGCGGAGCTGCAGAAAGATGAAAACGTCTGGAGGAATTACGTTTCGTTTTCGGAATCTTACAAAAGAATCCGTATTTCATATATCGACAGCGCCAGAGGCAGACCGGAGGAGTTCAGGAAGCGTCTGGATAACTTCGTAAAGAAGACCAGAGAAAATAAGATAATCTCCGGATACGGAGGAATAGACAGGTATTACCGATCGGTTGTCAAGATTTTTTTCCATTCCCATGCGCACGTGAGTAAGCGGCACAGTCATTGAGAATCCGTTGCGCTCGTAGAATCTTATTGCCGGATGGTTATCGATATTCACGTCGAGATGGATTTTTCCGCACCCGAGACGGCGTGCTTCCGATTCGACGAAGCGAAGAGCCTTGTCTCCCAGCCCTCTTCCGCGGAAGTTTTTGAAGAAATACAGTTTGCTCAGGTACATCCCGGCATCGTCTTTTCCGCAGCACAGGTAGCCTGCGCGCTCTCCTCCGGAATAAATATACCAGTAGTTCAGGCCCCTTCCCATCTGATCTCTTATGGCTTCCGGGGTCTGTTCCATCCGGAGAAAATCCTCCAGTATATCGGAAGGAACGTGCGCGTAAACCTCGCGGTACAGCGGATACGCGATTTCCGACAATTCTTCCGCTCCGTCCGGGCCTACGGGGACAAGTGAAAAATCTCCGCTGTCCAAGCGTTCACCGCCCTAATTCCGAACGGAAGGCGTCCAGATTTTCTCCGCTCCCGTATATGGCGAAAACCACTTCTCTGAAGCAGCCCTCGTGTTCCGAGAGAGCATCCTTCGACGCTTTCGCTACCGCGGCCGGATCGTTGCGGAATACTCCGCATCCGAACGCGCCAAGCACGAGGGATTCCGCTCCGCTGTCAGCGGCGACAGACATGATTCTGCCGATGCGCTCCCTGTGTATTCCGTACTGTTCCTTTACAGACAGGCCCTTCGATGAAAGATTCGGCGCGGCGCATGTTACAACGTCTGCCGAATAGCGTTTTTCCGGAGGAAGCAGCGCCATTTCCGAATCGTCTTTTCTGAATATTGTGACTCCGGGGGTGTAGATCAGATCCGAATTGTAAAGACAGGAATTATGATTCCTGTGGGGAGAGTAGAACAGCCTGTCCGCTTTTTCCGAGGACAGGCACGGGTATAGCGTGGATATCCTGCAGAGGCTCTCTTCCTGAGCGGACGAACCGTTCTTTACTCCGCCGCCGGGATTTCTGAACGAAGCGAAATTATGAACGCACGTTTTTCCCGCCAGGCCCTCTGCCGCCTGAAAAGAGCGTTCGTCCGTAACCCGGACGGATGTGCGGAACTTTCCGCAGGAAGGCAGGGAAACGTTCTCTCCGGAAGACACGAAAAACTGGGTTTCAAGAGATCTTCTGATAGATTCTCTCAGCTCCGGATCGGTTCTGCAGAGGTTCATCGATTCCCTGAATATCTTCGCATTATACTCTCTTCCCATGATCATTCATTCCTTCCGGGCCGGATTAACCGGCGTTGTATATTCCGTCCGCCGGATAACGCTTTCCATGCGCGGAGCATCAGCGGAAGGTTCCGGAGGAATTTTCCGGAATGGTTTTATAACAATCCGCAGAAAAAGAATCATGGATTCAGTTCTGGAGATATCGGACTCATGCGTCGGCTGCGGGCAGTGCGCGAGAGTGTGCATACGCAGGCATCTCATCATCGGAGACGACAAAAAGGCCCGCGAAACGGAATCCGATTATTCCTGTTTCAGGTGCGGGCACTGCATCTCGGTATGTCCGAAAGGCGCGATCGCATTCAGAGACGGTTCCGGAAAAGAGACAAAGATCACTGGATCTCCGGTGTCCCCGGAAGATCTGGCGGAGCTCTTCCGCGAAAGGAGGAGCAGACGGTGGTTCGACAGAAACTGTACGAGGGAAGAGCTGGAGGCTTTGTTTTCGGCAGTGCGTTATTCGCCCACCGCGGAAAATTCCCAGGCGATCCAGTTTGCCGTCGTCGACGGGAGATTCTCCGAATTCATGATTCTTCTGGCCGATATTCTCCGTCCCCGCGCCGGCGATCATCCCCGCATAAGGCAGTTTGCGGATTACGTCGACCGCGGCCAGAAGGAAAAGAACAATCCGTTCACGTGGGAAGGCAGACAGATAATAATCATATTTTCCAGACTTCCGGCGGACGCCCTGATCTGCGCCTGCCAGCTGGATCTTATGGCATGCTCCATGGGACTCGGGGGATTCCATTCGAGGTGGATGCTTCTGGCCGCGGAGACCGATCCGGACAGATTCATGTCGTTTTTCCCCGGAATCGGAAAAGATCTGAAGGCTAATGCGGTGTTCGTGACGGGACATCCATCGGTGAAGTTCAGGACAACGGTTCCGAGGAAGGAGAAAGAGGTTTTCTGGATGCGACGGCGCAACCTCCGGATCACGCCCTGTTGAATCTGGATTTATCCTGTCCGCAGCGGGGGCAGCGCCAGTCTTCCGGAAGATCTTCGAAGGCGGTTCCGGGGGGAATGCCGCGATCCGGATCCCCTTTCTCGGGATCATATACGAATCCGCATACGGAACAGACGTATTTTCCGGATGCGGTTTTGAATGTAACCTCTCCGGCGGGAATCGTCTCCGGAGGGTTGTTCAGATCCACTATCCTCCTGCCCTCGAGATTTTCGTACCCGGACGGGGTATGGGTTGATAAATATACAGTGGGATGGCGGCTGACGAACTCCCTGACGCGGTTCAGGGTTTCCCTCGCGGCCGGAAGATCCTCGTAGACCACAGACAGCTTGTTCTCGTACAGAGCCTCGTCCGTGTATGTGATGTCTCCGTGCATCATGTAGAACAGCCCGTCGCTTTCCGCGATTACGATGCTGTTCCCTCTGGTATGCCCCCTGGCTTTGATGTAATATATTCCTCCGGCGATCTTCTGGCTCTCCGGGAAGTTGTAGTAGGGCCCGCCGGTGAATTCGACCGGAACGATGTTAGGGATCCCCTGGAGCTCCGGAGCGTCCAGCTCGTCGGAATTAACGTATATTTTGGCGTTGGGAAAAGATTTCAGTTCTCCCGAGTGATCGCTGTGTTTGTGGGTAAGCAGTATCTTCGTCACCTGCTCCGGCTTATATCCTGAAGCGGCGAACGCTTCCATGTACGTGCAGATGTCTCTGCCGGTGTAGATGGGGGTTTTTTCGCCGGGTACTTCTTCCGGAGTCCCTGCGGGTAGTCCGGTGTCGACGAGAATAACCTCTTCTCCGGTATCTATCAGATAATTGGTCAGTCCGGAGCGGTAGCGGATTTTTTCGTCGAATTTATCCGCTCCTTCCTCTCCTCCAAACGCGAATCCCTGTGTCGCAAATCCGTCTTTTCTGAATTTCAGAGCTTTTATCTGCATGGTCTCTCATCTGTGTTCCGGTTAGAAATAACTGACGATTCTGCGGAAAGAGAATTAAATGCCCTGAACGCGTATAAATGTTCAATAAAGCATAATTTTTTTCGGTTTTCCTAAAAATGTTTAATATATAATATTTGTTGGATTATTCTGCCAAACACTTATAAATCGTTTTAATATAAGGCACCGTACAGTCGCGCATCAAGGCGACTGAATAGGTGGAATTTCATGCACATAATGGAAGGGTTCCTGGATCCGATCTGGTGCGCGGTGTGGTTTATCATCGCGATCCCATTCATCGTTTACGGGGCCAAGAAAGTTATCGATTTGATGAGAGATCATCCCGAGCACAAGATGACTATTGCTCTTTCCGGAGCCTTCATCTTCCTGCTTTCGTCTCTCAAAATCCCGTCTGTCACGGGATCGAGTTCGCATCCGACCGGTACCGGATTTGCCGTCGTTCTTTACGGAATCGCGGCAACATCATTCCTCGCTACCATCGTCCTTATTTTCCAGGCAATTCTTCTCGCCCACGGAGGACTTACCACCCTCGGAGCCAATGTTTTCTCCATGGGTATCGCGGGACCCGCAGCGGGACTCGCATGCTGGATTCTCGTCAGAAAAGCGACCAACAACATTCCCGTCAGCATGTTCGTGGCAACTCTCGTCGCAGACCTGTTCACATACGTCGTTACCGCTTTCCAGATGACTCTCAACCACGGACAGTCCGTTACCGCTTTCGTCGACTTCCTGACCAACTATGCGGTTACCCAGATCCCTCTGGCCATCATCGAAGGAATTCTCTTCTTCATGTTCGCTATGTTCCTTCTCAACAACAAGCCCGAACTCTTCGACATTGCTGCCGACTCCTTTAAGAAACCCAAGAAGGAGGCGTCCGCTTGAACAACAGAAACATCTACATCGCCGGATTCGCGATCATCGCCATACTGTGCCTTGCCACTCTCGCTTACGGAGCGTCGCAGGGATTCGAGTTCGGAGGCGCCGACGACGGTGCCGAAGGCGTTGTGGAAGAAGTAGATCCCGGTTACGAGCCCTGGTGGAACGGAATATTCGGAGATTACGAGCTTCCCGGAGAGACCGAGAGCCTTCTGTTCGCTCTCCAGGCCGCTATAGGCGCAATCATAATCGGATTCTTCATCGGCCGCGTGACCAAGAAGAGCTGATAAACGCGGGGCTTCCGCCCCTCCTTTTTTCTTATATTGTTTCAAGGGATCCGATGTCAGAAGAAACCCAGATGGATACGCTCGCATACAGCTCCAGAATGCTGTCCTGGGCGCCTTTAGGAAAGTTTCTGTTCGTAATAGCTATACTGATCGTGAATATCGTCACCAGTTCCATGATGGTTCCGTTCGTAACTCTGGCGATCGGCCTCTCCATGATGGCGTCCTCCACGAATTTCAAGATACCGTTCTTCGTGGGGCTGGCCCTGGCGGAGGCGATTCTTATTCTGGCCATAGGTTCCGGTATGATATCAATTACCGGGGACAAAGCGGATCCGGCGATATGGGACACGCACCTCCTCTGGTTCGACATCTATATGACCCACGAGAGTTTCAATAAGGCGTGGCTGGTCATGTTCCGCGGAGTAGCCGGAATGTCCGTCATGATATCTTTCGCGACGTCCACTCCCATACCTCATCTTTCCCAGGCTCTCAAACAGATCCACATGCCCCGCGAGGTCTCCGAACTGATCGTTCTGATCTACAGATACGGATTCCTGCTCCTGGAGAGGATGGACGCGATGTGGGAAGCCGCCCATTGCAGAATGGGTTTCAACGGTTTCATGAATACGATGAGAACCACGGCATCTATCGCAGTAGGCATTTTCACTTCATCATCGAATCTGGCGGATAAGGCGCAGATCGCGCTTGACTGCAGAAATTACCAGGGATACTTCCCTATATACAACACCCCTCCGCGTCTCGGAATCAAATGGATCGCGGTGACCGTGATCGCTTTCGTACTGATTTATCTCTTCGGTATGTACACCGAAGACTGGATCGACATGGCGGAACTGTTCTTCGGAGGGTCGTTATGACGGATTACCTTTTCGAGACGGAGAATCTTACATATTCATACAGCACCCGGCAGCCCAGGCCTTCTCTGGATTCGGTAAATATCAGGATTCGCAGAGGCGTGAGGACCGCCATACTCGGCGCCAACGGAGCCGGGAAATCCACTCTGTTCTACCATTTCAACGGGATATTCAAACCCGTTTCGGGAACCGTGAAGTATGCGGGAAAGCCTCTGGATTATTCCAGAAACGCTCTGTCGGAGCTTCGCAACGACATTTCCGTGGTCGTGCAGAATCCGGACGAGCAGATATTCTCGGCTACGGTCGAAGAGGATATCGCGTTCGGACCCATGAGCGCCGGAATAGACAAAGAGGAAACAGAGCGCAGGATACAAGACTCTCTTTTCAAAGTCGGCATGGAGGAATACCGCAGCCGTCCCACCATCCAGCTGTCTTACGGACAGAGGAAGAGGGTCGCCTTCGCCGGAGCTCTCGCCATAAATCCCAAAGTCCTGGTTCTCGACGAGCCGACCGCCGGACTGGATCCGCAGATGTCTCAGGAAGTCATTGAGCTGGTGGAGCAGCTGTGCGTTTCCGGCACCACTGTCATCATCTCCACCCACGACGTCGATCTGGCCTACGCCTGGGCCGACGAAATCCATGTTCTCAGGGAAGGAAATCTGATATACTCCGGGGAGCCGGAGTCTTTCTTCGCGGATTACTCCGCCGTCGCATCCGCCGGGCTGGTCCTTCCTCATACGTTTTCAATCAACAATTCTGTCCAGGGGATCTGCGGAGGCAGAGCGGAGCCCTACCCCAGAACCAACAGCCAGATTCTCTGCAAAATGCTTCCGGAGGGTTCGCGCGCCGGAAAGATAAGGATGATTCCGGTCACGGATTCTGTTCCGGATTCCGGGGATGAAGGAATTTCCTCAGGAATATACGGATCCGTTACCCGCCGTCTGTTTAAATTGGCCGGAAGGGAGCCGGATTTCCATTTCAACGCGATAGAATACTGCCTGATGGAAGCGATCGGCGGGAAGGATTCGGTTCTGTATTTCGACGCTCCTTTGAAAGACAGAATTCTCGAAATTATAGGAAGGATGGAAGCGTTCGGCAGAAAAATAGAGGTGGTCATGTGACCGTCATACAGACCGAAGGCATAACGTATTATTACGAGGGCGCGGAAAAACCGTCGATGGACGGCGTCAGCATCACCATCCGGAAAGGGGTGAAAACCGTCATCCTCGGCGCCAACGGAGCCGGGAAGTCCACGCTGTTCTACCATTTCAACGGCGTCGTGAAGCCGAAGGAAGGCGTCGTTAAAGTGATGGGAGAGCCGGTATCCTACAGGAGAAAAGGCCTCCGCCAGCTGCGTTCCAGAGTCGCGGTCGTCCTTCAGAATCCTGATGATCAGATATTCGGACAGACCGTGGAGGCGGACGTAGGCTACGGCCCCCGCAACATGAAGCTTTCCGAGGAAGAGGTTAAATCGAGGGTGGAAGAGGCCCTGTTCCAGACCGGCCTGGGGGAACTGCGCGGTAAGAATACAATGCAGCTGTCCTACGGGCAGAGGAAGAGGCTCGCTCTCGCCGGGGCTCTGGCCATGAAGCCCGAAGTACTCGTAATGGACGAGCCCACCGCAGGACTGGATCCGCAGATGGCTCTCGAGCTTATGGAGCTCGCGGAGCAGCTTCACAACAGGGGCACAACCATCGTCATATCCACCCACGACGTCGATCTGGCCTATGCCTGGGCGGACGAAATACACGTTCTCAAAAGAGGAAAGCTGATTTATTCCGGCTCTTCTGAGGATTTTTACCGCAATCCCGCCGAAGTCCACTCGACCGGCGTGATGCAGCCGTCGATGTTCGTCATGAACGAGAATCTCTCCGCCATGCGCGGAACGGATCCGTCTCCTTATCCCAGAACCGAGTCTCAGCTCGTTTCCAAGATGGCTTCCGGTCCCAAAGGCCGTCTGACCTTAGTCGCCGTCAAAAGCGCCGCAGACTGCAATATTGAGCGGTTTGCTGACGGAACCAAAACCGGAGTCTACGGGACGGCCGTCCGCAGGCTCGTCCGCGATGCCGGAATAAAAACGGATTTCGGGTTCAACGGTTTCGAGTCCTGCATCAGGGAATGCCTAGCCGGACGCGACTCGGTTCTTCTGTGCGACGAGGACTGCATCGGGCTTGCGGAATCAAAAATCAGGGATCTCCTGGCTTTCGGATCCGATATAAAATATACGATCTCCGGTCCGGACGGATCTCAGCGATTATCGTGAAAAAAAAGCAGGCCTCCGGAAGACCGGGGGCCTGTAAAATCATGATTTGATATCTTTGCTCCAGTCGTCGGGGACCGATTCGCGCATGCTGCCTTTGCTGGCTCTGGCTTTGCGCACCACTCTGCCCACGGCTTCGAACATCGATGCGGATCCCTCTTCGTCGCAGGCGAAATCCGCCGCGCGGGAAGCGTCTATTCCTATTTTGGCGGCTTCCGTCACGGAATCTATGTTGGCGCCTATGAACAGGAATTCCCAGTCCTCTTTTTTGCGCGTTTCTATGAGATTCTTGACGACGTCCGCTCTGTACTCGCGGCTGGCGTTCTCGTATCCGTCGGTTATGATGACGAACATCGTTTTGCCGGGCCTGGAAGCATCCCCGGTCCCGTCCTGCACCGCTTTGATTTTGTTTACGGTCTTTCCCACGGCATCCAGAAGAGCGGTGCTTCCCCTCACGTAGTACTCTTTTTCAGTCATTTTCGATATGTTTTTCAGCGAAACTCTGTCGTACAGAACTTCGTACTGATCGTCGAAAAGCACGACTGTGACCAGGGCGTCCCCTTCCTCCCCTCTCTGTTTATCGATCAGGGAATTGAAACCGCCGATGGTATCCTTCTCTTTACCGCTCATACTCCCGCTTCTGTCGAGTATGAAAACCAATTCCATAAGGGACTGATCCATGGAGAGACGATCGTCTATCAGGTAATAAATTTATTCCCGGACGGAAAAACGGACGCGATATCCGGCCGGTAAGAGTATTCTCCCGTCGCTGTCTGACGGGAACGAGGAATTCCGCGATGCCGTATCCGGTTCTTCCTTCCATCTCGGTTTCGGATATGGTTTCGATGAGCATCATATCTTTGCTTCCCTGCATCGGGAGCCGGGCATGGCGCAGTATTTTCCCTTTCACGTCGCAGACGGCGCCAGATTTGCAGCGCATTTTCATCGCGTAGGACGACGGCACGCCTCCGCTGTACTCTATATTGACGTCGATTTTGATCACGGGATCGTTGGACGATTCCGTTCCTACGAATCCCGCGTCGACATCTCCCGCCTGCGTGGACAGCTTCGTCGCGTTGAATCCTTTGTCCGTGCCGTACACGGAATTGAGCCAGAGCCACATTTTCGGGGATCCCCAGTCGCGGACCCCCTCGCTGAAGTCCCTCTCTCCGGTGCCGTCGATCTCATAAGAGGCATCTCCAACGGATATCTTTCCGGAGGCGGTTCCGAACTGCTCGAAGTGCTCCGACGCGGTATTAGCGGACAGCTCCGCTCCCCGTGCATCGACGCAGTCGTGGTAATCCATCAGGGGGTTGACCGGCTTCCATACGATATCCAGCGACGATTTCAGGGGCACAGGCTCTCCGGAAGAGGAATCGAACAGCGGGCCGTTGTATGATAACCTCCATTCCCCGTTCTCTTCGGAGAACGAAAGTCCGGAACAGGATTTCCTGTTCTCGTCGCAGGGAACCGCGTTTCTTATGCCGCAGACGCGATCTTTTTCGATTACGAACAGGAAGACCGATTTTTCGTTCTTATTCGGCTTGCTGCCGATGCGCATAAACGCCGTTACGCCGTTCTTCTGATCGTGCAGATTGAAATAATAGCTGATGTTCCACTCCGGATTGCCGTTCATTCTGTTTCCTCCATTATCGTAACTTCTCCTCTGGTTCCGTCCACTACGACCATGTCGCCCGTATGCAGGACGGAAGTCGCCGATTTGACCGCGGTTACGGCGGGTATCCTGTATTCGCGGGATATGACGGCTCCGTGACAGAGGATTCCCCCCGTCTCCGTGATAAGCCCGCCGAGCTTGGAGAATACCACGGTCCATCCGGGATCGGTGTTGCTGGTGACGAGAATCTCTCCCTTCTCTACCTGTCCCAGATCCCTGACGTCCGTGATCACGCGCACCCTCCCCCGGTAAGTTCCCGGACTGGACGCGGCCCCGATCAGGGTGTCTCCGTGAGATACGGGTTCGTCATCGAAATCCCTCCCGTCGAGCAGGAATTTCGGGGGCAGTCTGTCGCGGTATTTCATGAATTCGGCTTTTCTCGGGGCTATGATGCTTCTGACCGATCCGATATCCTTTCCTTTCAGAATATCCATAGCTTCGGTGTCCTCCAAGAAAAAGATATCTTCCCGGTCGTCGAGCAGGCCGCGTGCGCACAGTCTTCTTCCTTCTTCCAGGAAGATGAGCCTGTTTCTGTACATTATGTGATCCAGATAGAATCTCTGGTTTTCTCTGAAGATGAGATACGTGCGGGCATACCGGAGCACTTTGAACAGAACCGTTCTTTTGAAGAATCCCAGTTTCTGTTTTACCATCTCTTCGGTTTCTTTCCTGCGCTTTACTCCGTTCTCGAATTCTTTTCTTAGATCTATGTCCCCGGAGCACATCTGGACGGCCATATTCATCACGTAATCGGGATCTTCAGCCCATCTCGGGGCGTTAAGCTCTCTCGTCCCGGATCTGTGTCCGAAATCCCTGATGAATTTGTTATACACGTCTCTGAAACCGGAATCCGACGATTCCAGCCATGATACGAATTCGCCGCCGGACATGGACATCGCTTTCTCTTTCGTTTCCGGATCGTTTCTGAGGGCGACGCCCAGATCCGAAAATCCTTTGTTGGTTTCTACGGTTTTGTTGTCTTCCAGCCCGGACATGAGGCCGGCGTAAACGCTGCCGTCGTCGTCCAGCCATTTGGCGGACCAGTT
>JAEEKU010000145.1 GCA_016282555.1 Methanomassiliicoccaceae archaeon | reverse complement strand
GGGCCGCGAAAGCGTATCCCCCGGCTTCGTGGATGCGGTCGATGGTCTGCTGCACGGAAAGGCCTCTGGGAATGAGACGGTCGATGCCCAGCGCGACTATGTGCCCCTCCTTGGAAGACACCTCCTCCGCCGGGATTATTATCACTTTGCCGTTATCCTTCAGATGCTCGTAAGCCTCGAAACTGTTGTGATCGGTTACCGCCACGCACCCGATTCCGTTTTTCAGGGCGTACTCCACCAGCTCCTCCATGGTGGTCTTTCCGTCTTTGGAATAAAGAGTGTGAACGTGCAGATCGGCCTTCATACTACGTCTGCCCCGTCCGTAATACCGGACTCGACGGTCATGACGCAGCCCTTCCCGTCCCCCAGCGGAATCGCCCTGTCCCCGTCGATAACCGCTGCGATGACTTCGGGAGAGCCCTCCGGAACCTGAATCTCTTTTCCCAGGAACCTGCCGTCCTTAACATGCGCGACTTTGATGACGGCTTTCTCGCAGTGCTTCACCTCTATGCGCGACGACGAATTCTGCAGTCCGCAGTTTATGACAGTTCCGTTGGGCACGTCCGCCGAAGGCTTCAGCAGAAGAACTGCGGAGCCGCCCAGCGCCCCGTCGTCGGCGGCCATGAGCATTCCGGACGACTGCACGCCGCGGAACTTGGCCGGCTTCAGATTGGAGATCACGAGCAGTTTTCTTCCCTCCATCTGCTCCCGGGAATAAACCGTCTTCAGGTTGGTGACTATCTGCCTGGGCTCCTCCTCTCCGAGATCGATCTTCAGAACGTACAGCTTCTCCGCTTCGGGATGATCCTCGACGGAAACGACTTCCCCGACTTTTATCTCCATCTTTCTGAAATCGGCGAACGGGCCCTCCGGAACCGCGGGAGCGGCCGGCTTCTTCTGCTCTTCCGGTTTCTTTTCTTTTTTGATTTCTATCTTTCTGTACACGGGAACGGGCTCCGCGAGCTCCTGTCCCGCCGGAACCGGCACGCAGGCGGCTTCCAGCCCTGCGTCCTCGGGAGTTCCGGAATATCCCAGATAATTCCACACCTTTCCGGAGGATGCCGGCATGAACGGCCAGGCCATGACCGCGAGGGCTTTGGCTATGCGCAGGCAGTTGAAGAGCGCGCCTCCGCATGCTTCCCTGTCGGTTTTCACCAGAGCCCAGGGCTTGGCGGAATCGAAGTATCTGTTCCCGTAATGAGCCAGATCCATAACGGCTTTCAGGCCCTTCTTGAAATCGCATCCGGAAAGGTAGCCGGAGTATTCCTTCACCGAGTCCTCTATCTGCTTTCCTGTCTCGTCGTACTCCGGACCGGTTACCGGATCCGGAACGCATCCGAAGTTCTTTTTCGCGAAACTGATGCACCTGTGGTAGTAGTTTCCCAGATCGGCCACTAGCTCGTTGTTGACTTTCGTGATGAAATCGTCCCAGGAGAACTCCGAATCGCGGGTGTCCGGCATTACCGCCGAAAGATAATATCTCACGAGATCCGCGTCGTATTCCTTGAGGACGGAAGGCACGTCGATGGCTCCTCCCCTGCTCTTCGAGAACTTTCCTCCACCTATCATGAGATACTCGTTGGCGGGAATGTCGTAGGGAAGCGTCATGTCCCCGGCGCCCATCAGCATGGCCGGCCAGATTATGGAATGGAACGGGATGTTGTCTTTTCCTATGAAATAATAATGCCTGCACCCGGGATCCTTCCAGAATTTCTCCCAGTAGTCCGGCTTTCCTATTATCTTGGAGTACTCCACCGATGCGCTGAGATACCCGGTAACAGCTTCGAACCATACGTAAATGACCTTTCCGTCCCACCCCTTTTCAGGAATAGGGACACCCCATTCCATGTCCCTGGTTATGGCCCTGTCGGTAAGCCCCTCGTCGAGCCAGTTCTTCGTGAAAGTCTTGACGTTGGATCTCCAGTAATCGTGCTCCTCCACATATTCCGCCAGCCTGTCCCTGAACGCGCTGAGCTTCAGGAAGAAATGCCTGGTCGGCCTAATCTCGGGAACGGAGCCGCAAAGCGTGCAGTAGGGTTCCTTGAGATCCCCTGTTTCGAACGTGGTTCCGCATCTGTCGCACTGATCGCTGCGCGTTTTTTCCGCCCCGCATTTCGGGCATATCCCTTCCACATAACGGTCGGGAAGGAAGCGCGCGCATCTGGGACAGTAATACTGCTCCGTCTCCTTTTCGTAAATATAACCGTTGGATTTGAGCTTTTCAAACAGGGTCTGGACCACTTCGAAGTGATTGCTGCAGTGCGTTTTGGTGTAAAGAGAATATTCGATCTCCATATCCTCTATCGCTTTCTTGTTTATCTCGTGGTATCTGTCCGCATATTCCTCCGGGGTCATGTGCATCTTTTCCGCCGACACAGTGATAGGAGTTCCGTGCTGGTCCGAGCCCCCTACCATGATCACTTCGTTCCCGGCAAGACGGCAGTACCTGCTGAATATATCCGCGGGAAGCAGGGATCCGGCCAGATGGCCCAGGTGAATGGCGCCGTTAGAGTACGGCCAGGCTACGTTGATGCAGATTTTGGACATGATTACCGGCCTGCCGTATGCGCCCCTCTATTATATTTTTCACCGTATCCGGGGACTCCCGGCGCTAAATCCTTTTATCATATGAGCAAATCCGCGCTGTATGAGGATCGCGGCCGTTCTGGCAGATCGCTGCCAGCCCAAAAAATGCAACAAAGAGTGCGAACGCTTCTGTCCGCTCAACCGCACCGGCGCCCAGTGCATCGTCTTCGGCGAAAAAGGAAAACCCGTCATTTCCGAAACTCTCTGTCAGGGATGCGGCATATGCACCAACAAATGCCAGTTCAAAGCCGTTAAAATCATAGGCCTGGCCGACGAACTCAAAGAAGACATAATCCACCGCTACGGCGAGAATGCATTCCGCCTGTACCGTCTTCCGGTTCCCAAAAAAGGATTCGTAACGGGAATTCTGGGTCCGAACGGGATAGGGAAATCCACCGCGATACGCATGCTGTCCGGAACCGAGATACCCAATCTCGGCGATTATACCGTGCCCCCTTCCAAGGAGAAGGTGCTGGAGCACTTCGCCGGAACGGAGCTCCACGATTATCTGAAAAACGTTTACGACGGGAAGATCAAAACGTGCATTAAGCCGCAGTACGTGGACAAACTCCCCCAGTCCGTCAAAGGAGTGGTAAGGGATCTTCTTTCCAAAGTCCAGGAGCGCATGTCTCTCGAAGAGGCGGCTGAAATGTTCGAGCTCACGGACATCCTCGACCGCGAACTGGACAAGCTTTCCGGGGGAGAGCTCCAGAGACTGGCCATGGCCGCCACCGTGATGAAGGAAGCCGACGTCTATTACTTCGACGAACCCACGTCCTATCTCGACATTTACCAGAGAGTGAAAATGGCGAGAATCATCAAAGATCTCAGCGCCGACAAGCAGGTGATGGTGATAGAACACGATCTCGCCATTCTGGACTTCCTCGCCGACAACGTCCATCTGGTGTACGGATCAGAAGGGGCGTACGGAGTCTTTACTCTGGCCAGACAGGTGAGGACCGCCATAAACGCCTATCTCGACGGTTATCTTCCCGAAGAAAACATAAGATTCAGGGAAAGGCCCATCGAATTCGAAGCCTCCCCGCCCAGAGAGGAATGGCAGACCCCCGACATCATCTCGTTCTGCGATCTGGAGAAGAATTTCGGCGGATTTTCCCTTAAGATATCCGGAGGCTCCGTGAGAGCGGGCGAATCCGTGGGCATCGTGGGCCCCAACGCGACGGGAAAGACCACGTTCGTCAAGATGCTCGCCGGCGTCATCGATGCCGACTCCGGATCCATAGACGGGAAAGTAAAGGTCTCGTACAAACCCCAGTACATCTCCGCGGATTTCGACGGAACCGTGCAGGATCTCCTGTATTCCAAAAACTACGACACCATCAGCTCCGGATTCTTCTCCGGAGAGGTGATAGAACCGCTGGGAATCAAATACCTTCTCGACAAGAAAGTATCGAAGCTGTCCGGGGGAGAGCTCCAGAGAGTGGCTATAACCATGTGCCTGTCCAACGACGCGGACATATATCTCTTCGACGAGCCCTCGGCGTATCTGGATTCCAACCAGAGGATGATCGCGTCCAAGACCATCAGGAGGATGATGGAGAAATCCGGCCGCAGCGCCATGATCGTGGATCACGACGTTTACTTCATAGACATGGTCTCCGACTCGCTGATGGTCTTCGGAGGGTCTCCGGGACACAGCGGCGCCGGAAACGGCCCGTACGATATGAGAGAGGGAATGAACAGATTCCTTTCGGCCGTAGACATAACGTTCAGGCGCGACGCGGACACTCACAGACCCAGAATCAACAAGCCCGATTCGAGGCTGGACCGCGAGCAGAAATCCAGCGGGGAATACTACTACTCCTGAGGCGCTTCCGATAAGTAAATATAAATATTATTCGGATTTCCTAAATCCCATGGGAAAAGCCGATACCCACCTGCATACCCACTATTCGGGGTTCTCGCAGCTCAGCAAATACATGAAGTTCCCGGAATCGGTGATCGGTCCGGAAGTTCAGGTCGACAGGATGCGCGCGCTGGGGTATCAGGTGATGGCCATCACCGACCACGACGAAACCGCCGGAGCTTTCCGCGGGGAGAAGTACGCCAGGAAATTCGATGACATCGATTTCATCGTCGGAGAGGAAGTCACCACCCAGGACGGCGAGATCATAGGGCTTTTCCTTAACGAGAAGATACCTCCGGGGCTGTCCGCCGAAGAGACTGTGGATATCATAAGATCGCAGGACGGCATCGTCATCGCCCCGCATCCGTTCAGTTTCCACGTTCCCGGACTTCAGGAGAGGATTCTCGGCCTGGACATAGACGGATTCGAGACCATAAACGGCGGGCATCCGGACAGATACTCCAACAGGTTCGCGAAGATGGTGATGGATTCCTTCCCCGGAAAATGGGCCGATCTCGCAGGAAGCGATGCCCATTCCGTTTACACTTCCGGCACGTGCTGGACCGAATTCGAGGGATCCACCGCCGACGACTTCCGCAAATCCATCCTGAAGAGAACGACTCGCGCCGCCGGAACCGCCGCCCCTCCCTTCGGGCAGGTGCAGTGGAGCGCCGAAGTGGTCATCGGAGGGCAGAAGCTCCTCACCAGAAAGCTTCAGGGAAAACTGGAGGCCGATGACGGGGACCAGCTCGCCTACAAGATTCTCAGCATAGACAAGATCAAAGCCGCAGCCGGACTTTTGGCCGGGAGCCTTTACCTGTTTCCTCCCGTTATCTGTCTCGCCACGTCCCTCAGCCTCGCCTATCTCGGCATCGGCTCCAGGCGCATGATCCGCACGTCCGGAGAGCGTCTCGACGCCATCAAGGGGATCGTCCGCGAAAAGGACGTCAAAAATGTCAAACCTATGTTATAAAATCTCAGTCTGCATTCCTGAGAAATATCTGAATGCGCTTATGGACAGCGTCGCCGGAGCTGCGAAGCCGCTTTATCCCGGATACAGAAGATGTTTTTCATACTGGCCGGCAAAAGGGACCTGGATTCCTGAAACCGGAACGTCGCCTTTCTCCGGCGTTCCGGGAGAGATCTGCACCGAAGACGAGATGAAAGTGGAGTTCGCGGTGAAGGAGGAGGATCTCGTATCCGCCGTAAAAGCGGTAAGAGACGTCCATCCTTACGAAGAACCCGCGATTGACGTCGTGCCGATGCTGAAATGGAAGGACGTTATTGCTTCGGACGGTACGAATAGATGCTGTCGAAGGTTTTCTGCATTCTGTGGATGCGGAGGCTCTGCCTGCGGTATTCCAGTTCATCGGGGTACATTATTCCGATTTCGGCGTAATCGTCCAGAAGAGCCATGGCCTCGTCGTAGGCGCACTCGACCCCCACCAGTATGTCAATGAGCCTGTTGCGGCAGCTGATCCTGGAGGGAAGCTTTCCCGAATTATCGGCGAGGAACTGCTCCTTGACCGAAACGAACAGATCCAGATTGAGACAGCATTGTCTCTTAGCTTCCTCGTACCTCTCGGATCCGTACAAGCCCTCGATGTAAGCTTCGGTCACTTTGAAGCGGGTATAGGGATCCATTTCTTTCGAGAGAGCGTAATCCCCGATCTCCGCCGAGAATTTGTAATTGTGATCGTCCGCGGAACGGAACATGAGATCGGTCATGAACGCTTCCGGCGACGAAGTATCGATTCCCGCCAGATAGCGTCTGGCTTTTACCCTTCCCGGATCGTTGAGCGAAGCGTACCAGGAGGATACGCCCGCCGCGCTGACTTCCGCCGGAATTTCGATCTGGTTCATAGCCCGCGATACTGGAGCATATTATTAACGTTTCTGACCCCGGGTTACAGCTCCGTTATCAGTCTGGTCGAATCGGCGTGAGGCTCGGTGCAGCAGAGAGTTTCCGGAGTCCATTCAAGGCTCCGGATGTATTTCTCTTTCCTGTCCGGACAATCGTATTCGCAGTACGTGCAGCAGAAATCGAGGCACGGAACCGCTACCACCGATACGTCTGTCGAATCTCCGAATTTCTCCTTCAGGGCATCGGCGATCTCCCCGGTCTCGTAACTGAATTCTTCCAGAGTGAGATATTTAGGAAAAACGGCCTGCAGATTCACGTACACTCTGGGCCCGTATTTTATGATTCTGAGGCCGTAGAGATCTATCCAGTCCTTATGCCTTTTTTCGCTGAGGCATTCGGCAGCGTCGCCTATGAGCGCCTCGTCCATGCGGTCCATGAAGTCGTTGAGGCAGGATCTTATCACTCCGAGACCGCTGTATATTATCACGCACCCGAACGCGGCGGCGATGACCGGATCCAGCCATAACGCGTCGAATCCCGCCGCCTGCGCCGCGAGCATGACGCCGAGACCGGCGATTATTCCCGCCGACGATACTGTATCGGAGCAGAGATGCTTCCCGCTGGCTACGAGCGCCGATGAACGGCTCTTTCTTCCGCGGACTATCGCGGCCCTCCCCGTCGCGAAGTTGACCGCGGCGGTCAGAGCGATCAGCATCAGGCCGATATCCAGATCTTCTACCGGATGCGGATTGAGCAGCCTCTCCGCGGATTCCAGAATTATAAGGCATCCGGCAACCGTTATCAGTGTGCCTTCGACGGATGCGGAGACCGTTTCTATTTTCCCGTGTCCGAAAGGATGCGTCCTGTCCGCGGGCTTCGACGATATGTACAGCGCGAACAGCCCGATAAACGCCGCGACCACGTTCACTATCGATTCCATCGCATCGGTCAGTATGGAAACGGAACCCGTGAGGATGTAGGCGAAGAACTTGATCGCCATCAGGGTTACGCCGACGGCCGCGACTATTTTCTGGAACTCGAAATTAGGATCTGCGGCCCTGCCCATACGGATGCAATTATTTTCCGGTTTTTAGGATTTTTGTTATAAAATATACCTAAATTTTATTAAAAAATCCTAAATGAAACCGCTCGGTATCCGGAAGCGGTCTTTCCTCTCAGCATGGACAATACGGCTCCGGCTATGCACATCGCGGTGCATACTGAGAAAGAGATCCTGAGAACTTCCATGAACGATCCGTACGTCTCCGGAACGATGTTGTCAGCGCTTCCCATTATCACGGAGATCACGGTCATCGCTATGCCCATGCTCACCATCATTCCGGTCTGGCGCATCACGGCTATCAGAGCGGACGCTTCGCCCGTATCCTTGGGAGGAACTGACGACACGGCGATGGCTGTGTTCGGAGCGGAGAACATCGAGAATCCTATTCCGACCGTCACCATGGTCGCGACGATGCACCACATAGGCGTGTCCGGCGCATAGAATATTATCGAAGCCACCCCGGCCGCGATTATGAGCATCCCGGCGGTAGGGAAAATGCGCTTGTCAGTGACGGTATCGGTCCTCTTTCCGAAATACGGGGTAAGAAGAACCTGGATCGCGGGCTGTATCAGCATGATGATTCCCGCTTCGGTCGCGGACATTCCCTGAAGAGTCTGGAGATACAGCGCCATGAAGAACGAAACGGAGTACGACGCAGCGTAGTTGAGAAACGCGGACGCGCACGATCCGAAAAACATGCGGTTTCTGAAAAGGGTAACATCGAGTATCTTGTTCTCCGAAAGATACTGGTTTCTGACGAAGATCACGGCCAGAACCAGTCCGGATGCCGTCATGGCGGCCGCCCAGACAGCGGGAAGGTTGATCACCCCGCCCATGGTCAGGAAGATCGAAACCGCGTACAGAACGGAGCTTCCGATGCTCATGCGCTCTCCGGCCGCAGGCCTTATCTCGTGCCTGAATCTGGTCATAAACGCTATGGAAACCGCAGCGATGGGCAGTATCAGGAGGAAAAGCGCTCTCCATCCGAACAGATCGTTGACGGTGCCTCCGATAAAAGGGCCCAGAGCCAGACCGGTGTACACGAACGTCGTGTTTATCCCTATCGCCCAGCCTCTCCTGTGCTTTTCGAAAACATCGGTTATCATCGATACGCAGTTGGTCGTAACCGCGGCCGCTCCGGCGCCCACCAGCGGCCTCATCATGACGACCATCCAGACCTCCGTGCTGAACGCCGCGATGATGCATGAGACCGCGATAATCGAGATACCGATGTAAAACAGCCTTTTCTTTCCGGCGATATCCGAAACCCTGGAAAGCGGAACCATGAATATCACCGAAGCCAGAAGGAAAGCGGTATTCACGTATCCGAGATCGTGGGATCCGACGGAAAATTCGTTTCCCATAGATTTCAGGGAAAGGTTCATCATCGTGCTCAGCAGGGGCGTGATGAAAGCTGCCGCGCAGCAAGCCGTCATCAGCCATCTCCTGTCGGACTCCGAATATTCCGTCACGGATACTCCCATAAACAGGATCTATTTAACGTTTCAAAACGCGCGCTCAGGTATGTTCTGCCGGACTTCCTGCGCAAATTATTAGTCTTTTTTACCGATCCGGGTTCATGAAATCCGTATCCACCGGCAAAGCTCCCGCCGCTGCCGGACCGTACTCCCAGGCGATCGTATGCGGAGATTTCGTATATGTCTCCGGCCAGATCGCGGCCGATCCGGAAACGGGCATCGTCTCCGGCGATATCACGGAACAAGCCAGACGGGCTCTTGAAAATCTCCGGAACATAATCGAGGAATCCGGATCCTCCATGAAAAAAGTCCTGAAGGTCACCGTGTATCTCAGTTCCCTGTCCGATTTTCCGGCAGTCAATAAAGTCTACGCCGAGTTCTTCTCCGAACCGTATCCCGCTAGATCCTGCGTCGCGGTCTCCGGAATTCCGAAAGGATCCGGACTGGAGATAGACGCCGTGGCGCGCCTGCGACGTTACTGCATCACGGATCTGGTGTCTATCAGCTTTCCGACCACCGCGTCTCTCACGAAGCGGTTATAGACGCTCAGATCCGGTTTCTCATCCAGAATCTTTTGCATCTCTCCGGCGATGTGTCTGAAAACGCTCTTGTAAATGTAGCATGAATCGCCGGTGTTGTTCTCGATGCCGCATTCGTGATAGAAATCCATGCTGCACCCGCCGCCGCAATACTTATAAATATCGCATCCGGCGCACTTCCTGCGGCGCTCCACCGAACCGCTGAGTATTCTTCCGAAACCTTCCGATTTGAAAAGTTCCGACACGGATCCCGCCTCGTTTATATTTCCCATGCAGAACTCCGGGGGACAGGCTTTCGCGCAGGGATATACGGAACCGTCCGGATTTACGGAGATCCATTTCGTGAGGCAGGATGTGTGGGCGCAGTCCGAGGGAACCGGATCCCCGAGGTAATTGAGCAGGTAGAGGTAATGAGGTATCAGAGGTATCTCCGTATCCCTGTCGAAAAGCCATGTGTCGAACGCCTCTATGCTTCCGCGCGCGTACTCCTCCGGATCGGGAACGGTTCCGTTGCATGCGGCGCACCCCGCCGGGATGACCGGGGACAGGGACAGATTGGATCCGAGTTTGCGGAAATAATTGTAGATCTCGGTCTGGCGAAGAGCGGTT
>JAEEKU010000144.1 GCA_016282555.1 Methanomassiliicoccaceae archaeon | reverse complement strand
CGACTGCGTGATTCTGGGGATTGCGGGGCACCCTCTCTCTCATACCAAATCTCCGCAGATGCAGGAGGCGGCCATGAGGAACGAGGGTATAACCGGAAAATATCTCGTGTTCGACTCTCCGGATCCGGATCGCATAGAGGACGTGATCAGAGATTACGACATCAGAGGTATGAACGTCACGATTCCCTTCAAGCAGGAGATCCTGAAGCATCTGGATCGCCTGTCTCCCGAGGCGGAGAAGACCGGGGCCGCGAACACCATAGTAAATTCCGGAGGCGTTCTGAGCGGACACAATACTGACATCGCCGGCGTCGCCGGAGCTCTGGAGGGCATTCCCCTGAAGGGATCCAGAGTTCTCGTTATGGGCGCCGGGGGAGCGGCCAGAGCCGCCGTCTTCTCTCTGGAGGAGTCCGGATGCAGGGTTTTCGTATCGGGACGCAGGAGCGGCCCCGTTTCGGAGATCTGCAGGGATCTGGGCAGCGAGCCGCACAGCGGTTCCGTCTCGGGATTCGATATAGTGATCAACTGCACCCCGGTCGGGCTGACGGCGGGAGAATACCCTGCGGACATCTCCGATCTGGACGGCAGCCAGATCGCCTTCGATATGGTTTACGGCAGGAGAACTCCGTTTCTGGACGCCGCTGAAAAGAAAGGATGCAGGACCGCGGACGGATCCGACATGCTGGTCGCCCAGGGCGCGGAATCGTTCAGGCTCTGGTTCGGAAAGAGGCCGGATGCCGGCGTTATGAGGGAGGCGCTGCGATGGCCGGAGGATACGGGGAATCCGGCGGAGCCGTGTCGGTGCTGAACGCGATACCCTGCGGCATAGGATCCACTATAGGTGTGGATCTGAAGACCCGCGCGCATTTTGAACTTTCCGAAAAAACGGAGATCGAACTTATAGACAGGCCGGGGATGGATGATACCCTCGCCCGCACGTGCGCCGGAGAGGTTCTCTCCCGCCTGGGATTGTCCGGCGAGAAGTACCGCCTTACAGTGGAATCGGACATTCCCCCGTCGGCGGGACTGAAGAGTTCCAGCTCGGTATGCAACGCGGTCATTTCGGCGGTTTACGATTACTACGGCGATGCGCCCGACATTCTGGATATGATCAGGGCCGGGGTCTCCTGCGCCAGAAGGTGCGGGGTCACGGTCACCGGCGCCTTCGATGACGCCTGCGGGTGCGGGCTGGGGGGACTCGTCGTCACCCGCAACGCCGATTGCGTTCTACTTCACAGAAGTAAAATCCCGGATTACGACGTCCTCATTTTCGTTCCGGACAGGCGGATTCCCAAGAGCAAAGTTCCCGGAGAGAAGTACAGATCTCTGGAGAGCGAATACAGAAAACTCGCTTCGGAACTTCCGGATAACTATACGGAGGTGATGACCTCCAACGGGAGATATGTGGAGTCAATATGCGGACCCAGCTGCGTCTCGGCGGAGAGCCTTCTCGGGGAGGGCGCTCTGGCCGCCGGCGTGACCGGAACCGGCCCGGCGATGGCTGCTTTAGTCCCGCCCGGAAAAGGAAAAAAGATTTCGGAATCGATCGGATATCCGGCGATTCATGCCAAGGTGATACGATGGAAATAACGTTTGCCGGGGGAAGCGCGGAGGGAACGGTCAGAATACCCCCCTCCAAGAGCTATACGCACAGGGCGATACTGCTTTCCGCTCTGTCGGAGTCCGAATGCAGGGTGCGCGATCCCCTGATATCTCTGGATACCAAAGCGACGATGGACGCCGCGAGATCGATGGGAGCAGAGATCTCGGAGGACGGGGACGGACTGTCCGTCTTCACGGAGAAGCTTCACGCTCCTGACAGAACCGTCGACGTTCTGAATTCCGGGACCACCATGAGGCTGATGGCCGGAATCGCGTCCGTTTTCGATTCGGAGACGACGATAACCGGCGACGAATCCATCCGCAGAAGGCCCATGGCTCCGCTTCTTTCCGCTCTGGAGGGGTGCGGCGTCCGCTGCGTTTCGGAGAACGGGAAGGCTCCCGTGAGGATCCGCGGGCCGCTGAAGGGCGACGTGATACAGGTGGACGGAAGCGAGAGCTCCCAGTACGTATCGTCGGTAATGATCGCCGCTCCCCTCGCCGGAAGGGATATGGAGATCAGGGTTTCGGGGAAGAGATCCTCCAAGCCGTATAACGACATCACCGCGTCCATGATGAGAAAATACGGCGCGGAGATAACCGGGGAGGATAACTCGTACTACGTTAAACCCGGTTATGGGGGGTGCGATTTCCGCGTGCCGTCGGATTTTTCGTCCGCGGCGTTTCCCCTGGTCGCCGGAGCGCTGTCCGGAAAAGTCCGCGCCAGAGGCCCGGATCCGGACGATCTGCAGGGGGATAAGAGAATCATAGACATATTGAGAGATGCCGGGTGCCCCGTCTCGGTCTCCGGGGACTGCATAGAATGCTCCTGCCCGGGAAGGCTGTCCGCGATCGACGTAGATCTTTCGGATATACCCGATCTGTTTCCGGCGGTCGCGGTTCTTCTGAGCACGGCGGAGGGGACCAGCAGGCTTTACGGCGCCCCCCAGCTCAGGTTCAAGGAGAGCGACAGGATCTCGTCGGTCGAGAACATGCTCAGAGCCCTCGGGGCGGACATAACCGGAACGGAGGACGGCTGCGTAATCAACGGGGTAAAAAGGCTGAAAGGCGGGAGAATAGAGCATAAGGGGGATCACAGGCTCATGATGGCCGCCGCCGTCGCGTCTCTGGTCTCCGATCATCCGGTTTCCATGGAGAACGACGGATGCTGGAACGTCTCGTATCCGGGCTTCGTGGAGCAGATGCGCTCGCTGGGAGTGAGGTGCCGATATGGAGACTTACGATGTCGGCAACACCCTCAGGATAAAGCTTTTCGGCAAGAGCCACGCCGATTCGGTCGGATGCTGCATCGAGGGCCTTCCGGAGGGGATGGAGATAGACAGGGAACTCGTGGCGAAAGCCATGGAGCTCCGGAAGCCCTCCCCGGGAATCGGAACCCCGAGAAAGGAGCCGGACGAGGTGATTTTCGAGGAGGGGCTCCGGGACGGGAAGGTGTCCGGAACGGTTCTGATCAGGATCATGAACAAAAACACCAATTCGTCGTCCTACTCCGGATTCAACGTCACCCCGAGACCCGGCCATGCGGATCTTCCGGCTCTGATGAAATACAGGAATTTCGACGTGAGCGGCGGCGCCCAGTTCTCCGGAAGGATGACCGCTCCCCTGGTCGCGGCGGGAGCGATCGCCGGACAGTTTCTTTCTTCGAAGGGGATCCGCATCGCTGCGTATTCCCGCAGCATAGGGTCCGTTACTGATCCGGCGGAACATACCTTCGAAGAGATGGAGTCGTCGAAGCTCAGGAGAACCCGCTCCGCCGATCCGCGGATCGACGAGGAGATGGCCGCGGAAATATCCGGGGCCGCCGCCGAGGGAGACAGCGTCGGGGGAATCGTAAGCTGCGCCGTCGCCGGCCTGCCGATAGGGTTCGGAGGGATATGGTTCGACGCTCTGGACGTCACCGTCGCGAGATACATGTTCTCCATACCCGGAGTCAAAGGCGTGGAGTTCGGGAAGGGCTTCGGGATAGCTTCGATGAAGGGATCCCGGAGCAACGATCAGTACGCGGTAGAAAACGGGAAGATCACCGCGCTGAGCAACAATATGGGGGGAGTATGCGGAGGGATGAGCGACGGAATGCCGCTCGCTTTCAATGTCGCCTTCAAGCCCACGCCGTCAATATCAAAGCCTCAGAGGACCGTGAATCTGGAATCGATGACGGACGCGGTCATAGAGATCAGAGGGCGCCACGATCCGTGCATCGTCCCGCGCGCGGTGAGCGTGGTGGAGGCGATGGCAGCGCTGGCTATTGCGGATCAGTATCTCTCATTCCAGTCTGACGAGCGAGAACCGGGTCATATTCTCCTTGTCGTCCTCCACGTTCTCGGCGTCGAGGTATAACCCGTAATGGGTTCCCGCGTCCTTCCTGCATACCGCTGCGGATCCGGCCGGGAGCAGGCCTTTGCTGAGAAGCTCGGCGGCGTAGGCGGTGTCCTCGCACACAGCGAACTCCGCCCCGGGATACAGGCTGCGGAGATTCTTCTCGGACTGGAGCAGCGCCTGCACGTGGGAGACGAGACTGGTCACGGCGTCTTCCGGATTTCTTTTGAAGACGCAGTGGTGGATAGGAGACCACATAAGATCCAGTTCGATAAGGTTTCTCACTCCCTTTCTGGCTTCCCGGGTTTCTTCCACAATGCCGGCATTTTTGTTCTCCACTGCCAGAACCCCGTAATCGATTTTCCTGCTAACGAGAGAGTCGATTACGTTTCTGGCAGACATAAGCGGGACCAGCTCTGCCTTTCTGAGATCGAATTTCTTCGAAAACACCGAAGCCATCTCTTCGCTGTTGGAAAACGGGATTCCCATGTATCCGATTCTGATGACGGACATCTTTGTTCCTCTTAACGGCAGTTAATCGGTGATTTAATATAATAAATAACAGCAGGCGGACCGGCTGCCGTAAAACGTTTACGCCCGGCATCCTGCTTTTAACCTTCCTGATTTTTTTCATGGCGAGGATTCACAATGAGGATTGCGATCTACGGGAAAGGCGGCATCGGAAAGTCCACGGTAGCATCCAATCTCTCGTTTTCTCTGTCAGCGATCGGATTAAAGGTGCTTCAGATAGGATGCGACCCCAAAGCTGATTCCAGCAGGTCCCTGCTGGGCAGGAGAGTGCACAGGACCGTTACGGATTATATGCGCGAGGTGCTCCCCTCTGAGAGGAAGCCGGAGGACATCATCGATGCGGGGGCGGGAGGGGTCATGTGCATCGAAGCCGGAGGCCCCAAACCGGGGATAGGATGCGCCGGAAAGGGCATAGTAGGAATGTTCCATTCCTTTGAAAAGATGGGTATGTCTTCCATCTTCACGGATGTGACGCTTTACGATGTCCTCGGGGATGTGGTTTGCGGAGGATTTGCCGTCCCTATGCGTCCGGAGTATTCTGATGCCGTAATTATAGTCACTTCCGGCGAATGCATGTCTATCTTCGCAGCGAACAACATCATGAAAGGTTCTTTGCATTTCGAGCGCGGAAGAGGGCGTATCATGGGCATGGTGCTGAACAGACGCGGGCTGAAGGGCGAGGACGGTCTGGTCGAGGAGTTTTCCAAGGCCACAGGGGTGCCGGTACTATGCAGGATCGGGAGAACCGATAAGTTCCGCCAGGCCGAATCCGCGGGAAAAACAGTTTCCGAACTATTTCCCGGCTCGGAGGAAGCTGAATCCTTCAGACGTCTGGCGGAAAGGATAGCCGGATTGGACGGGAAGGAGTGCGTATCGCCATCGCCGCTCACTGACTTTCAATTGGATTCGCTTTTCTCGTCCGGGACCCTGAATGGGATCGGAGAGTACCGGGAGCCCGATGGAGTGGAT
>JAEEKU010000143.1 GCA_016282555.1 Methanomassiliicoccaceae archaeon | reverse complement strand
TTCCGTACTGTCAGGGTTTCCGCGGGATGAGCGGGTGAATTGACAAATAGCACTATAGTACTAATTATACACTATAGTGTGCCTTATAGCCGATCCGGCGCAGTCATGTTTCGTCAGCGTCGCCGTCGTCTCCGGTTTCGTCTTTGCAGCCGGCGCAGATCCTGTCCAGAGCCTTCCCGGCATTTTTGTTTCCTGCTTCCAGAGCATCTGTATACAGTTCCTAAGCTCTCTCGATCGAGCGGGGGACGCCTTTTCCGGTCTCGTACAGGCGTCCGAGATAGAACATTGCGAACGCATTGTCGTTGTAAACCGCTTTCTGATACCATTCAGCGGCTTTTTCGTAAGACTGCTTTACGGCCATGCCGCGTTCGTACATGTAGCCAAGGTTGTTCTGGGCGCTTCCGTCTCCCTGTTCGGCAGCTTTCAGATACCATTTGAATGCCTCTTCGCGGGATTTTTTCACTCCGTGTCCGAGGCTGTACATGTTGCCCATATTGAACTGGGCTGCGGCGTTTCCCTGTTCGGCAGCTTTCAGATACCATTCCGCCGCTTTCTCGTAAGACTGTTCCGTCCCCAGCCCGTATTCGTACAGGCGTCCCAGTCTGATCTGCGCGTTATCTTCATCCTGTTCCGCTGCCTTCAGATACCATTTGAACGCCTCTTCGTAGGACTGTTCAACTCCCAGCCCGTATTCGTATTTGTATCCCACATCCGTCCGGGCCTCGCGATCTCCTTGCTCCGCGGCTTTCAGATACCATCTGATCGCCCTCGGATCGGTGCTTCCGAGCCCCGGATAGCCGCTGTATATCCACGCTATCTTTTTCGAAGCCTCTGCGAGGCCCGATTCAGATGCTTTCTTGTACAGTTTGATAGCTTTCTTAGAAGATTTCGGTTCCAGTTCGAGCAGTTCGCCCATGTGCAGGCAGGCGAGAGGGTGGTTTTGTTCAATCGCCTTCTCGCACCATTCGCAGCCTTTCTTGTATGACCTGTCCGTCCCGATGCCGTACTGGACTGCAATCCCCGCGACGAACTGCGCATCCGCGTTCCCCTGTTCCGCCAGCTCCAGCAGCGCCTCCGCAAGGATTTCGTCGGTGCGATGGTCCCCGGCCAGGGCATTGATCATGGAATGCACCCTGATGTAGGGCTCCCCCTTCCTCAGGTCGCGGAGGAACCATCTCGACAGGACCGGTCCTTCTTCCTGCTCGGCCATAACTCCGTGACGTTTTTTTGCGGATAATATTCTTTTCTCCGGAACCGGCAGGCCCGGTTCAGAATGTTATCGTCGCTGCGGCCGGAATACGTTTTTCAGTATGACATGCGGCGAGCCGTCGTCGTCTACTATGCTGCAGCTGACGTTGTACACATCGCGGATCATGTCCTCCGTGAAGACGTCTTTCGGCGCGCCGACGGAGTATATCCTGCCCGGACGCTCCATGACGATCACCCGATCGGCGAATCTGGCCGCCAGGTTCAGGTCGTGGCTGATCATAATAACGGTGGTGCCGGTGCGTTTCGACAGTTTAGAGAGAAAAGAGGAAACATAGATCTGATGGCGTATGTCCAGATTGGACGTGGGTTCGTCCAGAATGAGTATCCTGGGCTCCTGCACGAGCCCTCTGGCGATCGCCACCTTTTGATGCTGGCCGGCCGAAAGCTCATTGAAATAACGCATCGAGAGGTCATCGACTTCCATCGCCTCCAGGGCTCTGTGCGATATCAGTATGTCTTTCTCGTTCGCCTTCCATTTCTGGCGGGCGTATCTCCCTACCATCACGGTATCGAGAACCGTCATCACGTTGTAGTCGTTCGAGACCACCGGCACATATCCGATGATGTGCGCCAGCTCTTTCAGGGTGTAATCTTTCACATCCTTTCCGTAAATGCTCACCTTTCCCTTCGTGGGCTTCAGTATTCCGTTGATGCACTTTATCAGCGTCGATTTCCCGACCCCGTTGGGGCCTATGATGCAGACGAACTCCGGCTTTTCGATAGAGAACGACACCCCGCTTATGACGGGTTCGCCCTCGCTGTATCCGAAATCGAGATCCGACACGTCGATGATGGGTACGGAATCTTCAGCGCTCATGCGAGATTCCTCCTCTGCTTTATGATCAGGTACAGGAATAGAGGCCCGCCGATGAACGCGGTGATGACTCCTACCTGAATGACGCCGGGATAGATGATGGTCTTTCCGATGATATCCGCCGCGGTGAGGAGCAGCGCTCCGAAAGCCATCGACGACGGGATGAGGTATCTGTTGTCGGAACCGACGACCAGTCTGCAGATATGGGGCGCCACGAGTCCGACGAATCCGATGAGCCCGGTGAAGGATACGACCCCCGCGGTGAGAAGAGATACCAGAAGCAGGGCGATGATCCTGTACTTCTCAGGGTCGACTCCCATGGATCTGGCGCTCTCGTCGCCGGTCGCTATGACATTGAGTTTGCGGGACATCGCCATCATCGCGACGGATCCGAACATGACGAAGATGAGCATCACCTTGATGCTTTCCCACGGCCTGCTTCCCGTGGCTATGACGTCGAGGGTTCCCACAGACCAGGAGTAGAGCGCGGCGAGGGTATCCGGATCCGTCCACAGCTTGATGATGGTGGTGACGGCGTTGAATATGTACATGATCGCGAGCCCCGCCATGACCATGGTCGTGGGAGAAGCGCCTCTGGCTTTGGATACGGCGACGATGAACGCCATGGGCACGAGCGAGAACAGAAACGCCAGAACCACCTGCGTCCATGGGCCGATGAACGAGAGGCCGAACGCGAACGCCATGGCGACGCCCAGCGAGGCCCCGGAGGATATTCCCGTGGTGTACGGGTCCGCCAGCGGGTTCCGGAGGATCGACTGCATCACGGTTCCCGCCGCGGCGAGACCTATTCCGGCCAGAATTCCGATTATAACCGTGGGCGTCTTCAGGATCCATATTATGTAATCGACGCTCGAATCCGGATCGGGCGTTCCGAAGAGGTGATTCCAGATGACTTCCAGCGCTTCGGCGACGGATATGGTCGGGACCGTGGCGACCAGGGAGTAGGAGGCCAGAAGCATGGCTCCGCATATGCATGCGAGGATGAAGAGGATCTTTCTCAGAGTATACTTCCTGTAATCCCCCACTCTCTCTTCGCAGGTTCCGGCGTGCGCATCGGCGTCCGTCCATTTGCCGATCGCTATTTCCACAGGGTCATCCGTCTGTTCGTCCATACCGTTCACGCCGTTTATCCGAGATTTTTTGAATCGGAGCGAAAAGGTTTGGGTAAGAGGTTTGGCATCGCGAGAGCCCGTTCCGTTATCAGGAGGGGGTCACATAGGTGTCGGCGTAGCCGTTTCCGGTGTAGCGCGTGACAGCCTTGTCGATGGTGGGGTGAGTTCCGACGAAATTCTGGAGGAATTCCTCGAGATACTTGTCGGCTTCGGACTGGGTGCAGACCTTGTCGCCGTAGATCATGTTGAGGGCCTCTCCCACGGAAGCGAACGCGGAGTATCCTCCGTAGACGTAGGGGGTTCCGTAGACGGTCTTGTTGTTGTAGGCCTTGGAGGTCTTGTAGAGCGCCGCGATGTTCTTGAAGTCGGCGTCGAACTGCTCCTGGCTGCTCTGGAGCCATCCGGTTCCGGAGACGTTGCAGAAGATGGCGTCGTAGTCTCCCGCGAGGATGTCGGCGGTCTGTACGACTTCCTGTCCGTACTCGTTGCACTTGGGAACGGTGGTCGAGTAGCAGTTCGCGAAGTTGGAGAGAAGAGTGACGGTGGATTCTCTGTCGATTCCGCTGCACACCCTGATGGTGCTGATGGTCTGGGAAGCGGTCTTGTAGTTCATGGTGATGATGATTTTCTTCTTCTCGACGCCGGTCATCTTGTCCGCGAAATGGTCCATGACTTTCACGCAGTAGTTCATGTACTTCTCGGCCTGGGCCTCCTTGTTGAACAGTATTCCCATGGTGAGGATGCTGGCGATGGCGTTGTTGGCGGTGTGGGAGAGATAGATGACATCCGCATCGTAGCCGGACGCTTCGATAGAGGCCTTGTTGGACTCGTTGGGTGTGACGAGTATGAGGTCGATTTTGTTGTTGGCGAATATGGTGAAGGTGGTCGAGACGTTGGCGGCGGAGAAGTTGGAGCCTCCGTCGGTTCCCACAGAGTTGCTGTCGTTGAATCTGGAGTGGTCGAACTGGGCGCCTCTCGACTCGCTGATGGACCTGTTGATGACCTTGACGTTGTTCCACTCGCCGAGGATCTCAGCGGCCTCGCCCTGCTGCCAGTAGAGCGCCGCGATGTTCTTGTTGACAAGGGGGTAGCTGATCTCCTGAGCCTCTCCGAAGTAGTTCTTGTACTTCACTTTGGCAGTCTCGTTGTTGATGATCTTCTTAACGAGCGTGATGTCTTCCGCATTCACGATTCCGTCGGCGTTGGTGTCGGC
>JAEEKU010000142.1 GCA_016282555.1 Methanomassiliicoccaceae archaeon | reverse complement strand
TACGAGGGGTAGTCAGATCATAATTATTATTGATTTTCTGTCAGATGGTGGTAGTAGCCCCCCTTCTGTTTCAGACGACATTCAACTATGCGTTCTACCCGCCGGTCGCGGGCCGTTCATCCCGGCTGTATGAACTTGCTCCGGTGGGGAGTCGCCGTTTCACCATATATCCGGGAATGTCACTGCCGAGCAGATCATCCTTTTACCGGATCTGTGTCGTTTCTGAGCCCTTGCCACGGCTCTCGCCGTACCGGATTGCCCCGGTCCACCTTGCCCTGGGAGGGGGGAACTTCCTCAGCCGGTCGAAAGACCTACCGTCAGCCGTCCTCCATCTCCTGACGTACCGGCGTAGCCTCTGCAGATAAAAATATTTTCGCCGGGCTCCGGAGCGGGCGTTTCCTGTGTTGAAGGACTGTCGGAGCGAAAGCATTTGTTATTATGCGCTCTTTCTTCTTCTGACCTCTTTTTCGACGGCTTCGGCGGTTTCAAGGGCAGTCATCCTGAACACGTCGCACCCGGCTTCCAAGGCGATTCTCTCGCTTACGGCGGTTCCTCCCGCGCTCAGCACGATTCTGTCCCTGATTCCGCGTTCTGCGAGCAGTCCGGTTATCGTTTTCAGGTCCGGAAGATCGTAAGTGGTCTGGAAAGAGAGGCACAGGACAGCAACGTCCGGATCGGAGCAGGCCCCGGCGATCTCTTCAGCAGTGCAGTATTCCCTCAGCGGCCGGGTTTCGAAGCCGTATGCGCGGAGAAGAACCGTCATGAGATCGCGGCCTCCCGTGTGGCGCCCCCTTCCGGCCGCTACGGCCTTGCCGAGGCTCTTGTCTATAATCGAAATTCCGGCCGAATTCACCGCTTCCCGCAGAGATTTCATAAAAATTCCTACCGGCATATCTTTGCGGCGGTATTCTTCCAGAACGCGTTTTACTGCGGGATCCATCGGAGGGAAGGACTGAGCGCGTCATATTAAATTTTTTATACGGTTTCATTTTTATGAGTTTCAGGTGTTTTTATGATACTTACGACCACTGAATCAATTCCTCATAAAGAGTTCGAAATTCTCGGAATCGTAAAGGGAAACTGCATACAGACCAAGAATATCGGGCGCGACTTCACCCAGGGGCTGAAATCCCTCGTCGGGGGAGAACTGGAAACATATACCAAAATGCTGAACGAATCCCGCCAGATCGCGACTCAGAGAATGGTTGAGGAGGCTGAATCGCTCAAAGCGGACGCCGTCCTCAACGTCAGGTTTTCAACATCTTCGGTTATGCAGGGTGCCGCCGAGATGATCGCTTACGGCACAGCCGTCAGGTTCGTCTGATCGGTTTTGCTTTTTACGTTCAGTATGATTCTGGACACTCCGCGGCACGATTCCAGTTCGGTAATCAGTCCGGGAGGGAGGGATCCGTCTATGACGACCGTCAGGACGGAATCTTCCCTTTTTCCTTTATCGTCGACCATCGCCTGGCGGACGGAAAGACCGTGTTTGTAGATGATGTTCATCACTCCCGACAGTATCCCGGACATTTTGGCGTCCGTGGGCTCTATCGTGAGGGACGAGCACCCTATTTCCGGAGCTATATACTCCATGGACAGCATGCATTCCAGTTTGGAGAAGATCGTGTCCAGTTCGGGAACGGACGAAATTCTGGCGAGCGTGGCGTGCACCACTCTTCTGTCGACGTCGGCGGCGCGGCCAATAGCCGAGTCTGTCTGCTCTATTTCACCGCAGTATGCCTTGCCTCCTATCACTTTTATTCCGCGAGCGAACAGAAGGTTTGCGACTTTTAACTGCGACGGGTAACCTTCGAAATACTCGTTCAGACTGTCCATGCTGTTCTATCGGCGGGCGCTCTTTAAATTGTTGCGGTCGTTATTTGGAACGCTGTAATTCTGTCAGCCTGTTTTTGTACAGAAAAAAACGGATCGTTCATATGGCTCTTCAAGTGAAAAACCGCCGTGCAACTTTTAATATAGTATACCGCCGTGGAGCATACAGGTTTTTATGTCTGATTCGCCAGATACGGATGAACTGAGAAAGCAGATAGAGGACATCGACGAGGATATCATAGATTTGATAGCGACCCGTATGGAAATCGCGGACGAACTCGCCAAAGCGAAAAGAAGGACTTCCCAGAACTACTGGGACGAATCCAAGGAGAAAGAGGTAATCCGCAGATATCACGAGCTCTGCGAAGAGGTCAGTCTTTCCGAGGACGAAGCCAGACAGATAGCGGAAGTCATACTGAACATCTCGAAAGAGCGCCAGAAGCATTATTTCGAGTGATCCGGCTGCGCATCCCTCGTCACGATCGAGAACCACAGAGATTCTATGATCATGCAGACGAAGCACGGGATAACCGATTCGGGAGTATTCGCCAGAAGCACCATGCACATCGATATCGAGAGGCCGGTGTTCTTCCATACGCACATAACCAGATAAACTGCCGAGGAGCGGCCTTCTATTCCCGCTATCCTGTTGAGTTTCTTCGATATGACCGACAGCAGCCCCAGTCTGGCCGCTGCGGCGATGAGGACCGCCGCTATGGCGAGCGGATAAGCGATGATGTATCCGCGGTTGGAGTTGACCGACAGAAACAGGATAAGGGCCATCATGAAGTTTATGACGGGAACCTTGACGTTTCTGCTCAGATGCAGCTTTCCGAGGGGAACGGACGCGGCGGCGGGGATCGCGATGAAAAGAATGATATATTTGAAAATCTCGGCCGGACTGACCGCGTTTCCCAGAAAAATGAAAGAAATCAGAGGCGTCAGCAGGAGACCCGCTATGTATGTGGCCGCGACCGCTATAACCGCGGCGTTCAGATCTCCTTTTACCAGAATGGCCGCGGTCACGACGGATATGGCGCAGGGCATCGACGCGAGCAGCACCCATCCGTGCCACATCGCCTCATAACCGAAAAGAAAAACCGAACCTATCCCCAGCGTCACCGCCGTGTTTATCACGTAGCACATGACCAGCGACCGGATCGCGGCGCGTTTATTCTCCGCCAGATCCCCCGGGGAGAGCCTCAGCCCGTCCATGGAGAGGGCCATCTGGATCATGAGGGCGATCACTATGAGGGACGAGAACGGGGCATCGATCGTGCCGGACAGAAGGGCCAGGATCAGAGCGCCGGCTATCCAGACGCGGAGATCGGATGCTGCGCCGCGGAGATCCATGGCGGAGGCTCCTGCCGGTCAGAATACCGGAATGTCGAACAGGGGGCCGTCCGGCATGCATTCTTCTATTTTCGCGCCGGGAGTCCCGGTTTTCATTATGTAGGCGGTCCCTCCCCTCGACGTTATCGCGGAGGAAACCCTCTCGGGCTGATCGGTAAGGGCGATCATGCATCCCCCGCCTCCCGATCCGGTGAGTTTGGCGCCGTATGAAAACGGGAGAGCGGCGTTGACGAGCTTGTTCAGTTCCCTGCAGGAGACTCCGAGGATGGAAAGAAGCTTATGATCTATCAGCATCATTCTCCCAAGGGTTTCTACGTCGTTTTTCTTCAGAGCCTCGTAGCCGGAAAGCGTGACGTTTCCGATCTCCTCGATCATCTCCATGGCGAAATTGCTGCGGCTCACGAAGCGCCTGACCTTGTCGACCTGGGGTCCGGTGGGGGCTTTCACTCCGGTATTTCCCACTACGAACGTCATTTCGGGAACGTCTATGTCCGAGACGTTCCAGACGTTTCCGTTTCTGGAGATTCTCCACAGCTTCCTGTCTTCGGTTCCGGGAAGATTCACGCCGATTCCTTTTCCGTGCACGCAGGCGGAGGCGTCCATAGGGCTTCCGCTTCCCTGAAGGGAAAGCTCCGCGTTGTACGCTTCGTCCACCAGCTGTCTTTCGCCGGGATCCGTTCCTTCCATGCTTCCGATGGCCAGGGCCATGGCGGCGGAGAGGGCGGCGGAGGATCCCAGTCCGGCTCCGGCCGGAATATCGCTGCTGGTCATGAAATCGGCGGCATGCCTGAGGTTTCTGGTCAGATAGCGCAGGAGAGGCTGTCTGGCGAACTCTATCGGCTCTCCGTTGAGGGTATTGCGTCTGCTCCTGCGCACGCTGCATGTTATCCTGCAGTCGGCGGCGAGAACCACGGCCGGCTTTCCGTAAACGACGGAATGCTCTCCGAGAATTACGAATTTTCCGGGAGCGGATGCTGAATGCCATCTCCTGGACATCGGTCTTCCAATCCGTATCTGTTCAGTTCTTCGCGGATCGCGTCGGAGGGGTTTCTTTTGTTCAGAAGCGGCTGGGGCACCTGCCACCACTGCTCGGAGAGATCGTCGATCCTTCTGTCGTAATCCTCGTCGGTTTCGCTTTCGCTTTTTTCGACTTTCCCGAGCTCGGCGAAGAGTTCTTTGTAAAGATCCACTCCGAATTTCTTGTTGACCAGGCCCACTCCTATGTAGCCGTTGATGCATTCAGCCACTTCTTCGGCCGATTCCGGGGAGAGGGAATCCATTATCATGTCCAGAACGCTGTTGGCGGTCAGTTTGAACACGGTTTCCGCCTTTGCGGATTCGGGAATCTGTTTGTTTCCGGCAACCGATTCCAGCAGTTCCTTTCCGAACAGCGCTTCCATCGCCGAAACCCTGTTGGGGTTTTTGCCGAAAACCATGAGTTCGTGGTATTCTTCCGGGCTGAGTTCCGGTTCGTCTCTTCCGAAGAGGCCCGCGTTGGGATCTGTCTCGTCAGTCATGCAATCACAGCCGGGCCATCACGTTTCTCAATATATCCGTTCCCTTTTCGATCTTTTCCTCCGAGGCCGCGTAAGAGAATCTCAGGTGTTTTTCCCCGTATTTTCCGAAGGCGGATCCGGGGGTGCATATAAGACCTGATTTAGCGAGCTCCGAGGCGAGATCCGCCGAAGAAATGTTCTGATCGTACGACGGGAACGCGTAAAACGCTCCTTTGGGCGGGACGATGTTCATGCCCGGAATTTCGTTAATCCTGGAAACGATGAGATCGCGTCTCGTTCTGTATATCCTGCGGGCGTTTTCCAGATATCCGTCTATGCCCGGAAGAGCATTCAGTATCCCGTACTGGGCAGGCATATTGGGGCTGGCGCACACGTGGTACTGCATTTTGATCAGATCTCCCATGACGTCCTCTCCGGCGCAGACGAATCCCATTCTCCATCCGGTCACCGCCATCATTTTGGAGAATCCGTTGGAGACCACTGCTCTGTCCAGACGGTCCATGAAAGATACGTGCTTTCCCTCGTAGACGAACGAATCGTATACCTCGTCGGATATGATCAGAAAATCTTTGTCCTCAGCCAGATCCAGCAGAGCTTTTTTGGATTCTTCGGAAAGGACTCCCCCGGTGGGATTGGAGGGGGTGTTCACGATCAGAGCTCTGGTCGCAGGGGTTATCAGATCCTGGATGCTGTCCGTATCCGGCTGGAAATCCCCGTCGGTGAGCCTGTATTCGATTCCTTTTCCTCCGCAGAGCTGGGCGTGGGGCCCGTAAATGACGAATCCCGGGCCGGGGATGAGAACCTCGTCTCCCGGATTGATGAAAGTTTCCGCGATTTCCAGCAGTCCGGAGGATCCGCTGGGAGTGATCATGATGTTCGAAGCGGATAATTTCCCGTATCTGGAATATCTTTCCGCGACCGCTTCCCTGAGTTCCGGGATCCCGGCGGTGGGGCCGTATTTGTTCCTTCCCGCCGACGCGGCGGCGTTCATGCCTTCCACGGCTTCCCGGGGAGGATCCAGATCCGGTTCTCCCAGCCCGAGGTTTACGGAATCCGGTCCGGCGAGATCGAACATTTTCCGGATCCCGGACATCGGTACCGAATTGATTCTGTCAGAAGTCTTCATGAAGGCGTGATTTTCGTTTCCGTATAAGGCACTGTCCTTCATGAAGGAAATAAATTCGGTTCAGAGGACGCCCATGTCCGTGAGTTTTTCGGGAAGATAGGTGTCCGTTACGTAATCGAGGCCGTATTTGGCCAGCGCCTGCTGTTCTGATTTCTTCTTCATGCCGAGCATGGCCTGGATCTCGGTCACCCAGAACTCGTCGGTGAATCTGGGATCGGTGAGTTCCGCGTTCAGAGCGCCGATGTCTTTGTCGTTGAGCTTGTCCGTGGGGAGATCGTAGTTGAGAATATCGGAAGCGGTGACTCCGATGAACTGGGCGGCCGGAGTCGCCAGATATTCGGAGATGTGCGCGGTTTTGATCGCCCCGTAAGCCACGGAGGCGTAGATTCTGAAAGACCACGGATCCCCGTCGGTGAAAACGGTCACCGGAAGCCCGAATTCCTCGTTCATCCTTTTGATGAGGCGTCTGGTGGATCTCGCGGGCTGTCCGCTCAGATGAACGAGGGCGCATCCGTATTTTTCGGGGAACCCGTTTTCAATGAGCCTCGCGTACATACCTCCCGTCTCTATAGCCATGATGAATTTCGTGTTTCCCGGATCTATGCGGAACGTGTCGTCCTCGACTTTATAAGGAACGGCGAAACCCGCCTCCGACACGTCGTCGATGCAGTTGACTTTCTTCATTCCCTTTTTGGTCATGGTTTCGAAGTTCAGATCCCCGTACACGTGGGCCCCGGATTCCTCCGGGCGGAGTTTGAAGTCCTCCCTCATGCAGCCTGTAATGGTCTCGAGATCCTCCGCCAGGAGGTTGCTTTCGTCCTGCGAGTGGAACTTCGCGTTGTTCCAGCCCTCGGAGATGTAATACATTTCCCTTAAAGTCGAGGATTTGCCGTCGCGGATCATTTCGTTGATGAAATCCGACGTGTAAACCGTCCTGAGCATCATTACGGCTCCGTTGACGGTCTTCGCGGTACGGGATGTTTTCAGATCCCCGTATTTCCACACGCTGTGCCGGCTGTCGAACTCGATGTTCTTCTTCGATCTGAGCGGGAGCTCCATAGAGGGTATCTCTCCGCCGTCGAGCTGATCGTATATATTCTCCACTACGCCCGTCAGGCTGCCGAGAGCCGTTTTCTGTCTGTCATTCATCGTCAAGATCTTCCTCCTCCGTCATCTCGCTTTCCTCTTCCTCTTCTCTGATATCCTCTTCGGTTTCGATAATCTCCATTCCTTTGATTCCCCAGTCTCCCGGAAGCATTTCGGCGCCCATGACCATGACCGGATTGAGCCCGGAGAAGTAGATGTCGTCGGCATCGAAAGTCTCCGCCATCTCGCCGGTAAGGACGAACTCCACGGTGACGCTGGCGGACGGCTGGATATCCCTGATCTCCCAGTTCGCTTTCCCCTCTTCGTTGATATCCAGGAAGAACGGGGAGGAATAGATCGAGAGATCCTTGATGCATTCCTTGGGAAGATGCGCGTGAAGCCTGAACGTCCTGGGGATGCTGGTGTAATTGTATACCTTGTAAGTGAACGTGCGTTTCTGCTTTCCGTCTTTTTTGACGGAGGGCTCTATCCACACCACATTCATAATGCGGGTGATGGTCCGGTCCAGACTGGGAACCGGCCTTCCCAGATGATCCGCCGCTTTCTTAGCCATATCCGGGAGTATCTCCTGAACGATTTCGAATTTGGCATGGGTTTTGTTTTTGCGCTCTATCTTGTTCAGATGGCTTTTCAGGTTTCTGGCGCAAAGCCTCAGAGCCAGTCCGATCTCGCTCTGAAGCTCCGGGAAATTGGCCACGGCCTCTTTTCCCTCGGACGTGAACGGGACTTTCGTGGACGCGACGTGAACCAGAATGATCGCGGGGCCGAACGGGATCCCCTTTCCGCCCCTCTGCTCCAGCCCGTATCTCCTCCAGTCCATATCCGAAACGGCTTTCGTTATCGCGCAGGCTCCCTGCTGGTAAAGGAGAGGGACCCTGTTGGCGAATCTCAGAATCTGGATCTGGCTGTCCGACGGTATGTCTCCGCCGTAGACTATTCCGGCCTCCACGACGAACGGGTTCCCGTTGACTGCTTTGGGAGATCTAGTGACCGGGGTGGCGTAGTAATCCGGGCGCAGCCCGTCGAGAACGTGCATCAGCCCCTTCTTGATGAGAGTGTCCCCTATCGGAGAGAGGCAGTCGGTGGGCGGAGCCATGATTTTCACTTTCTTTATAGCATCCAGAATGGCGATAGCGTCCTCTCTCGTTAAACTGCCGGGTTTTTTCCCGCCGTCCACGCCGGATATGTCCAGTATCTCCTTGCAGAGCCTTTCGGTGATTCTGGAAAAGTCGTTCTTCAGGAAAGCGGATACGGTCTTCTGCGCGGAATTTCCCGAATATTTCAGCAGATCCCCGATCTCCATTCCCTCCGGATGGGGCTTAATCTCTTTGGGTCTCGGGGGCATTATCTCCGTGGCCCTTTCGAACGTGTATTTCTTTCCGTCCGGGTCGCGGAAAGTTATCTCCGCATGGGGATTCACGATCGCGGTGTTTTTAAGATACTCGAAAACGGACTGCTTTCCGGCGATATACCTGCCTTTTATCGTATACTCGATCTTGGTTCCGTGTTCTTTCCCTTCCCAGATAAACGGAAGATCGTTGCTGACGATCGGACGGTTGGTTTTCGTGTCCACGACGATGTCCATCCCGGATGCGGTATCTTCCCCCTCTACTTTCGACTGGACGTGCGCGGGTTTTCCCGTGGTGATGTTTCCGTACATGACGGTCGCCGATATTCCGATACCCTGCTGTCCCCTGGACTGTCTGAGCGCATGGAACCTGGAACCGTACAGCAGACGCCCGAACACGTTGGCGATCATCCTGTGGACGATTCCCGGACCGTTGTCCTCCACGGAGATGCGGTACTCCTCATCGCCGACCTTATCGATCACGACATTGATATCGGGAAGGATCCCGGCTTCCTCGCAGGCATCCAGAGAATTGTCGACGGCTTCCTTTATTCCCATGAGGAGGGATTTGGAGCGCGAATCGAATCCCAGAATCTGTTTGTTCTTTTCGAAGAATTCCGTGACGGATATTTCCTGCTGTTTGGCAGCCATCTGTTCGGCTGTAGGCGCCTTTTTTTCCCTCGGCGCGGGTTTTCCGGTTTTTTTTTCGTCGGCAGACATCCGCGGCGGTGATGATTCAGGAGTTTCTTAATCGTTTGCAGAAGTTCAGCGGATAATTCAGGAAAACCGGAACGGGAATAATCGATCTTTTATCCTCCGGAGCGCGAACGCACGTTTATTTACAAGAATCGTGATGTCATATTCCGCCAACAGAGTGATTACATGCTTAGCAAATGGTTAGCAGTTGTTACCACAGTAGTGCTTGTCATCGCAGGCCTGCTCGTCGGCTGGGGCATTATCCACGGGCCCAATCCTCCCGAGCCGGAATATACGGCAGAGGACGCGTCCGAGATAGCCGCTTCCTTCTCCGACAACTACAGCGGATTCTTTGGAAAAGACTTCTATCTCGCAGAGGGCTTCTCCGAAATTACCGCCGCTGTTTTCTATGATGCTGACGGCTTCCACAACGAGATAGCTTTCGACGTCTATGAGAAAAAGAAAGATGCGAAAGCCGAATTCTTAGATGTGAAAGACGACTACACCGATATTATCGGGAAACCGATATCGGGTTCCACCGCGATCGGAACTTACGTCAAAGAGGGACTGTCCGACGCGGTAGGATACTACGTCAATTTCGAAAACGACGGACTGTTCATGTACGCCGGATATTACACCAACACGTTCTTTACGGCAGCCATCAAACCCGGCGCGCCCGTCGATCCCTCCCAGATTCCCCTTCTCGCCGATGCGATTTATAAGGCGATTACGAATCCGGAACCCGTTGAAAACGCCAAGACCTACGTCGAGCCCGTCGAAGAAATTAAAGGGGCGGAAAAACTCTCCTACGAGTTCTACGGATTCGCTCCGAAATACGGCGACTACGTCGACGGGTATGAGGCCACCGAAGCCGATGTCAGACACGCGGTGATCTCCGGCAACGAAGGAAAATACTACATCGACATAACGAGATCCTCCGCCGCCGCGGCTATGTACGCGGAGCAGGAGGGCGCGGTCAAAGATAAAGTCGGAACTACCGTCATGAGCACCGTCGTCCAGCCCATAGACTACAGCGCGACTCTCGACGGAGGAACCGGAAACTATTACAACAGCGCCAAAGTGAACATGACCGACTACATCGGTTACGCCGGCGCGTATTTCGTGCACATCCACCTGAGATCCGCTTCCCAGATCACCGATGCGTCCTCCAAACAGATGGTGGACGAACTCGCCGCTATTCTGGCGAAATATTCGTCCGAAATCGCGGCGACCCTCGAAGTCTACGGAAACGTGAACGAGGATCTCGTTATCGATCAGGACGACGTAGCCCTTCTCAGGAATCTTGTCCAGAGCGGCGACGCCTCCGGTTACAGATATGCCGACGCCAACTTCGACGGAACCGTCGACGCCTCCGATATCGCCTATCTTGAGAAGATAATCTCTGCGACTCCCGGAAACCCCGTCAAGGTTAAGCACCTCAACCGCTACACCGCGGGAGATTACTACACGGAATCCCTCGTTCCCATCGATTCGTTCCTTATGACCGGTTCCGCCAACATGTTCCTTATGGCTAAATACGTCGGACTCTCCAAAGAGATCAAAGGAATCGCTTACAACGGAAAGATCGATGCGTATCTCTTCCCCGAGTACCAGACGTTCTTCTCCGACTACGCTTCCAAGTTCGATCCCAACACGCCTCTCGCGTACCGCGTCGGAGGTTCCGCCGGTTACTTCAACAAGGAACTTTCCGCCAACCACATCAACAAAGACAAAGTCACCGCGATCATCACCGCGGACAACGCCGCCCAGTATCTGTCCGGAAGCTCCTCTACCTATGCCAACTGCTTCACCGAAGACGAAGTGAAGGAGAAAGGGCTCAGCGTCATCAGGCTCAAGGCCGCCAGCACGGACATGCAGGAATACATCTCCGATCTCGCGATGCTTTCCTTCGCCACCGGAAAAGATATGGATATCGCCGCGTTCGAAGCGTGGTGCGTCAGTTTCCTCGATGATCTCAACGGAAAACTCGCGGAGCATGTCGGAGTCGACACCCCCGTCGTAAGGGTCGCCGTTTCCTCCGCTCTGAGCTATTCCGTGGGTTCCGACAACGTCGTCAGCACCTACAACTACATCAGCTCCGGAACGTCCGACTACACCAAAGTCGCCGTAGCGGCCGGAGGAGAATTCGCTCTCTCTGATTACGACTTCGGAACCTCCTCCAGCAGCAAGAAAATGACCGATCTCGGACTCTGGCTCAAGGACTACAACGTCGATAAGATTATCCACATCAAGACCGCGGCCACTACCGGAAAAGTCTTCAGCTGGTACGGCGGAACCGCCCTCACCGACGGAAAGGAAACCCTGCAGACCGGGCCTCTGGCGCTGTCCAACACCAACGCGTATTATAACAACGAGATATACGTCGTGTGCGGAGACATGCCTGTGCTTCTCAGGATCGCTTACGTCGCCCACGTTCTGTACCCCGGAGTGTTCTCCGAGGAATGGGCCGATTCGTATTCCGTGTCCCACAGCACTCAGTTCTTCGGAATGACCCAGGAGGAAGCCCAGAAGGGAATATTCTTCGTTTCGATGTCCGATCTCGGACTCAAAGGAGGATCGGCGTAAGCCCTCCTTCTTAAACCTTTTACGTTGCCATGGACAGAAGCGGATTCGAATCGATGAGAGCCGAATACAAGCGGCATGCGGCCCGCAAGGTCGCGTTTATCGCCGCCTGCATCGTGTTCATGGCAGCGGCTCTGGCAATTTCCGTTACCATCGGCGGCTTCGAGATATCGGCCGTCGACGTGTACAAGACCATTTACAATCATATCACCGGCGCGGTGCCGGAGCCGCAGTCCGCGGAATATTTCAGCGATTACATAATCTGGGACGTGAGGCTCCCGAGGGTGTTCTTCGCCATCGTGGCGGGGGTCGGGCTGGCCGTTTCCGGCGTTGCTATGCAGAGTCTGATGAAGAATCCGCTCGCGGAGCCGTACACGACCGGAGTTTCTTCCGGAGCTTATCTGGGCGTGTCTCTCGCTATGGCCGCGGGTTTCACTTTAGCATCGGAGGCCGTCGGGATGGCCGGCAACGCGTTCGTCTTCGCCATGATCCCGGTGGCTCTGATGATACTGTTCTCCTCCCGTCTGGGAGATTCGGTCGCGACCATCATCCTTATCGGAACCGCGCTGTCGTACATGTTCAACGCGTTCAGCATGCTTATCCTGATATCCTCCGATGCGGAGACCATCGCGGACGTATACAAATGGCAGGTCGGAACCATAAACTCCATCGGCTGGGATTCTCTTACGATGGTCGCCGCGGTGACCGCCGTATGCTCCGTCGTCATAGGTCTCCTGTCAAAGAAGCTCAACATCATGGCGATGGGCGAGAACAATGCGAAAAGCCTCGGTCTGAACGTCAGGAGGATCCGCATCATATGCCTCACCGTGATGGCGCTTATGGTCGCGTTCATCATATCCTATTCCGGAATAATCGGATTCGTAGGCCTGATATGCCCGCATATGATCAGGCTGGTGATAGGATCGGACAACCGTTTCGTCATTCCCGCGGCGGCCGCGTTCGGGGCGGCGTTCCTTCTGTTCGCCGATACCGCCGCCAAGTACCTGTCCAGCCTGGATACCATTCCGGTCGGGGTGGTATGCTCGTTCATCGGCGCCCCGCTGTTTCTGATAATCCTTGTGCGCAATAAGAGGGGGATCTGGTGAACCGGGATGTGGCTTCATGGTTCCGCAGGAAAAGGCGGAACGGGATTCTGTTCGCTTCCGCCGTTTTCCTGATCGCGGTTCTGATGATTTTCTTGTCCCTGCCGGTTTCCCAGATCGATATAGGACTTTCCGAAGCGTACAGAATTTTCATCGACGGACTGAACGGCGTCAAGCCGGCGGATTTCGAATCGTTTCTCAAAATGAAAATCGTGTACGAGGAGAACGGCCCCAGGGCTATCGGCGCGGTATGCGCGGGAGCGGTTCTGGCGGCCTCCGGCGCGGCGCTTCAGAATCTGATCCGGAACCCTCTCGCCGATCCTTATACGCTGGGGATATCGTCGGGAGCGCTGTTCGGGATGGTAGTCAGCGTGTCTTTCGGATTCAGCGTCATTCCGTTCCTGAACGAGCTGGACGGGCAGATCACGAACGCTTTCATATTCTCCCTGGTGCCCACCGCGGTCGTCGTTTTCATATCCGCGTTCAAGAAAGTCTCTCCGACCATGATGATACTCTGCGGAATCGCTGTCATGTATATCTTCACCGCGATGACCACGATGATAAAATACACGATGGAGCCCGAGACTCTGGCACAGGTCTACTCATGGTCGATCGGCTCGGTTTCCGGCCTGTCCTGGGGCTCCGTTCCCAAGTTCTTCGCCGCCGTCGCCGTGACTCTCGTTCCCTTAATGTATTTCCACAGAAGAATCGATATAGTCGCGCAGGGAGACAACGGCGCGCTCACTCTGGGGATAAACCCGAACCGCCTCAGGATACTGTGTCTGATCGCCGTAAGCGTCGGGACATCTGTAATAGTGTGCTATACGGGCACGATAGGTTTCGTGGGGCTCGTCGCTCCGCATATAGCCCGCGCGTTCGTCGGATCCGGATGCAGAAGTCTCATTCCCGCATCGGCCGCCATCGGTTCCGTCATGGTTCTGGGTTCGGATATAGCGATAAGGATGATCGCTCCTTCCCTGCCGGTAGGAGTGATGATAGCGCTTATCTGCAGCCCCGTGTTTATTCTGGTTCTGATCCGCATGAAGAGAAACAACTGGTGATTCGATGGAAGCTGAGAATAAGAATGATGATAAGACAGCGAAGGGCGGCATAGTCATCGATATAGACGGCCTTGTATTCGGATACCGTTCGTTTCCGATTCTCAAGGGGATAACCGTAAAGTTCGACCGGCCCGGGATGGTCTCCATCGTAGGTCCCAACGGAGTGGGGAAATCTACCCTGATCCATTGCATGAACAAGATACTCACGCCCCGGGAAGGCTCCGTTCTGATAGACGGGGAGGACGTCCGCAACATCAGCGTGAAAAGTCTGGCTAAGATCATGGGCTATGTCCCGTACACAGTGACGAACACGTTTCCCATATCGGTTATCGACACCGTGATGATGGGGCGCCATCCCCATTCCAAATTCGGATCTCTCGACGAGGATCTGGAGATCTCGTACGACATGCTGGATCGCCTGGGGATCGCCGATCTGTCCATGAGGCAGCTCAACGAGCTCTCCGCCGGACAGCTGCAGAAAGTCATTCTGGCCAAAGGTCTGGCCCAGCAGCCCCGCGTTCTTCTGCTGGACGAGCCGACTTCCAACCTGGACGTGAAACATCAGCTGGGCGTAGCCAGGCTTCTCGCTCAGATCAGCCGCGAATCCGGAATGCTGACGATCATGATCTGCCACGATCTGAACATCGCCGCCAAATATTCCGACAAAGTCATGATGATGAGCGAAGGAAAGGTCTTCGCCTACGGAACTCCTGAAGAGGTCTTCACCAGAGAGAACATCCGCCAGGTTTACGACGTCGACTGCGAGGTCATAGAGGATCAGGGAAGACCGCACATTATTCTGCGCGATTAAAAGAAGAACGGGGCATCAGGCCCCGGTTAAATCATTTTTCAAAGGTTTTTCCGCATTTCGGACATCTTTTGACGTTATCCGGGACGGTTTCTCCGCAGCCGGGACACTGAATGTACGCGGCGGCGGTGTCTTCGCTTCCGTCCGCGTGGCGAACGACGGTTTCCGTGTCTTCGTCGAAGGTTTTTCCGCATTTCGGACACGATTTCGCGTCTCCGGATACTTCGCATCCGCATTCAGAGCACAGGAAACGATCCTTCTTATTCGGTCTCAGTTCTTCCGGAACGTCTATGTATTCTCCGCATTTTCTGCAGTTCACTTCTCCTGGAAGCACCACGGCACCGCATTTTTTGCATCTGCCGTAGCCCTTCGGATACAGTCTGCCCTCTTCCTCCATTTTGGTGCGCGTTTTATTTATGCTGCGCCTCATGAGAGCCGAGAAGATCAGTATGATGAAGTACATGGAAGCGATGTACGCGGTAAGGTACGCGGCGCCTACGAAGCAGATTTTTATCATATCTCCGGACGAGATCCCGGTGTCTATCGTGAATCCCATTCCGTTCTTCTTATCGGCGTCTACGAAAATGCTCAGTCTGTAATATTTTCCCTTTTCCAGATTCAGATCGGCGGTGCCGCTGTACGTTCCGTTGGCGTTTTTGACGTATGAGATTTCCGTCTCCTTCTGATCGGTGGAGCGCAGGGCTCCGAAGGATATCCCGTCTACCGGCCCGTATCTGATAACGGGTTTGAATTCGGAACCTTCCGCTTCGGAAAGGATCATCGTGATTTTTCCAGCGGAGGGATCGTACGAAACGTCTCTGACGTATTTCGTGTCATTGTCGATGGAATCCGCCGTGTCTTTGTTGATGTCCATATATGCGAAGGTCCCGAGAAGGATCGAAAGGACTATGAAAACGACGCCTATGATGACCTTGAGTTTTACGGACGTCACTCCCAGAAGGTGGGGCACCATGTACAGTATGATCGCGACGATAAGGAATCCGATGCACATCGAGGCGAATCCCAGCGCTTCGAGTATGAGGGAGATCGTTATCGCGGCGATGATCCCGATAGTCTGTTTTGTCGTGAGGGAAGAAAACTCCTGCCTGAGGCTTTTTTTCCCCTCTGTAATTTCATTCATCACGGGCGATTAGATTCTATATGTTAATAATAGGTTCTGTCGCCGGCAGGCCCCGGGCTGCTGAATGGGATTTTATATTATAATACGATAAGCGGGCGGGAGGTCCGTCTTTCCGCCGGCCGGAGATATCCATGGATAGAGAACTGCTGAACCAGACTGTTTTAGAGGCCGTTTCGCTCCGGGACGGAAAGGGCGTTCCCAAGGATATCGATAAGGCCATTGAGATTCTGCGCCCGATATCCGGCGAGTCCCAATGGGCCGCTAAGGAGCTTCTTTCGGCTCTTTTTATGAAGAATTCGCCGGACGATTACGCGGAGAGATTTCAGCTGGCGAAAAAGCTGTCGGAGGCAGGGGATATCAACTCCACAATCCGTATGGCTCTGTGCTACCGCGACGGGAAGGGCGTTCCCAAGGATCCCTTCATGGCATTGTATTATCTTTCCGGGTGCACCGATTCTCAGTGGGGTCTGAAAGAGCTGCTCAATGTTTACCGCATGCTTCCGGGCGATTACAGCAGCGACAGATTTCTGATTTATGAAAAACTGGAATCCTTCGGAGACGAATCGGTGCTTCCGTTTATCGCTATCGGCTACCGTGACGGAAAAGGAGTCGCGGAAGACAAGGCTAAGGCGCTGGAGATTTTCGAAAAAATACCTCGCGAAAGCGACTGGCTCAAGCGTGAATACATAAGAACCGCGGTAGAGGCCTGCCGTCCGGAGCTGATAAAGCCGGAGATGTGCCTTTCCTCGGTGTCGTATCTTCCCAGGAACGAGTTCGAAGTCTCCTCCGTCCTGGAGGGCAATCTTCTGAGGGTTTCTGTCCCTTCCGCCAAAGGATATTCCTCCAAAATCAGGCTGGTCCGCAACAGGGCATCCGCCGGTCCCGTGAAAGAGGGATGGAACGCCCAATTCAATCTGGATAAGCCCGGGCTTTATTTTGCCGAAGCGGAGATTTTCGGGAACGGTTTCATTACCAGGTACAATTCTCTGCCGGTTCTTTTAGGCAGGGAGCCCGAGGGCAGACGCCTGCCCGCGTTCTCCGGCACCATCCCCTATTACAGGTACAACTATCCGTATTTCGACATGCTTGTCGCAGTTTCCAAAGAATTCGACTGTTCCATGTTCGTATCCGGAGGTTTTTCCGCAGACAGATACGAGAAAGCCGGTCTGACGGTTATACACAACGGAAAAAGAACCGGCAGCGGCACAGTTCATTATTTCTCCGGAGTCGGGATCATTTCGGACCGCTTCGTCTACGGTTATGAGGATCTGCCGGAGATACCCGATTCTCTCAGGGATTGCGCCGGCGGCTTCGTTCATCTGAGAATCGGGGAAGATAATGCCGTATTAGAATCGGATTATTTCGGAATGGGAAAGATCTTCAGATATTCGGACGGGAAGACGACGCTGTATTCGAACCGCTATCACCTTCTGTTATTGGGAATGAAAGCCGCGGGAGCGGATCCGGGTCTGGACAAGGGCTGTCTGAACTCGATGTTCTACCTCGGTACCGGGATGTTTTCGGAACAGCCCGTTTCGGGAAGGATGATAGTCCGCGGAACGAGTCTCCTCGACAGAGACGTCCGCGTTTCGGTCTCGTCGGGAATCGCAAGGGAGGAGATACTTCCCGAGGACAGATATACGCCGGTAAAAGGGCCGGGATACAGGAAGCTTCTGAAGGATGCCAAGGATGATCTTTACAGAAACATAAGGGCGGTTCTCGGCAGCGGACGTTTCGATTCTTTCTACGTGGATATCACCGGGGGGGTGGACTCGAGACTGATCCTGGCTTCGATCGCCGATATCGCTCCGGACAAAAACGTGTTCGTCGAAACCAGCGGAAACGACAAGAACGAGCTCGAATGTGCTGCCGCCGCCGCGGATCTTCTCGGTTTCAAGTATAATCCCGATTTCGCGGTATACCGGAGGCTGAGCGGAGGATACGGCCTTCCGGTCGAGGGCTCGCTTTCTCCGGATCAGTATCTGGATGCGGTTGTGAGTTATGATTTCGGAACTTTCGATTCTTCGCTGATGCCTTTCTGCAGATACGGCGAACGGACGCTCCACATCGCGGGATGGTGCGGAGAGGTCACTACCCGTTCGTTCGTCGCCATGAGGACTCTGAACGTCCCCGTATACCCGGATGATACCCCGGAGACGCTGGCGGCGCGCTACACAGCCGGCCGGTCGTACTCCGCGATCACCGATTATGAGACATCGGGTTCGGAGTTCGAAAAAGACGTCAGGGAGGCGTTGTCAAAGAGGTGGAGAGGCGGGATATCCGCTTCCGATTTCATGTATTCGAATTCGCGCGTCAGATTCCACGACGACTTTTCGAAATGCTGTTCGTATTACACTCCCGCATGGGCGCCCCTCATGTCCAAAGTATGCTACGATATTCACCAGCGCACTTCCGAAACTCACAGATCCTTCAAATTTGCGTTCGATCTAATGAACGAGATATCCCCGGAGGCGGCCGAACTGGAATACAGCAGTTTCCTGACGAACCTGGAGAGAACCGTTTTATGCAGGGGAAAACTGGAGAACGACAGCGGCAGGATCGTTATGAAAAAGGATCGCTCCGCGGAATTCGAAGAACTCAGGGAGAAATCGTCAGAAGTGGTTCCCGTCATCGGCGGAGTCGAAATAAAGGAGTTTCTGGACAGCAACACCCTGAACGTGACGATGGCTAAAAGATGCTCCGGGATGCTGGAGTCGGTCGCTTCGGAAGGCTATCTGAAGGAAATCTATCCGCAGGTGCGCGGATACATCGAAGATACCGTGAAGAAAAGGGACTGGAAGACTCTTTCCTCGGTCTATAAGAAACTGGCTTCCGCGTTTTACGCTCTTGAGATTTTCAGGGATTCCCCGGTAAGATTCGAAACCGTCCGCACATTGGTCTATAAGAGTTCTTTAACGGAAAAATAATCCCGCTGCCGTAACTGTATGGATGCCGGGGGACGGCCCCGGATGCATTCTGACGGACATTTTTATTTATATCTATATCTGAATCATGCTTCGTGGCTTTGCATTCCGTGCTTTTCGATTCCGTCAGGGCGGTGATCTGGGATATCGACATCGCGGACGTTTCGGAGATCGTGGTGCTCGGGCTCAGGCAGCGGGGAATTCTGAATTTTTTCTGCGGCGAAGCGCCGGATAAAAGCCTCTTTTTCAAATGCATCGGCTCCGACGATCCGGTAGGAGCCGTTTCCGGAGATTACCGTTTTCCGGATGCCGAGATTCTCTACATTTCCGGAAAGGAGAAGATCGGCGAAGCAAGAAAAACCCATCCCCTTATAAGCACGTCGGACTCCCTCGATCAGATCCTTCTTCTGGACTGCCCCCGTCTGGGAAACCGGGAGTTCAACGTCAGCGGAGCATCTAAAGCCGGCGCATCGATGAACGCGGACGATCTGAGCAGATATTCCGGACTGATAGCCCGCGAGGACAGTTTCTACGAGGCGATGGACATTCTCCGGAAGTCCTGTTCCGAGGGAAGGACGTGGTCCGGACTGGAGCTCGCGGATCAGCTGCTCAGGCACGGAACGCAGCGGGATTGCGACGAAGCCTTCGCGATATGCTACCGGAACAGAAACGGCGACGATCAGTTCAAGTACAGGCTGGGGAAGATGTACGCCTCCGGAAAGGGCGCGAGAAGGGATCTGAACAAAGCCGCAGAGTACCTCTCCGCCGCAGAATCCGGGGGAGTTCCGGACTCCATGGAGTCTCTCGTCGACGTTCTTATCGAAATAAACAGCCCCGAAAGCCTCGAAAAGGCCCGCATGATATGCGAGAGATACGGCAGGAAGAATCCTTCCGCGACCGCGAAGCTCGCTAAAATGTACTATGAGGGCAAAGGCGTGACAAGGAACATCGACGAGGCGGTAGATCTCATGCGCCAGGCTTCCGCTTCCGGGATCGGATGGATATGCAACGGGCTCATCGATATGCTGATCCAGCGCGGAAGCCCGGAAGACTGCTCCGAAGCCATGGCTCTCGCCGAGAAACGCACCAGAGGCGGCGATCTGTGGAGCCAGGCGAGACTTGCAAGAATGTACCGCGACGGCAAGGGGACCGGAAAGGATCTGGATACGGCGATTTCTCTTATGGAATCGGCTTATTCCGGAAACGTTCAGTTCGCGGGTCCGGAACTGGCCGAGATGCTGGTCCAGCGCGGAACGGAAAAGGATCTCGGGATGTTCAGGGAGATGATGGCCGGGGGAAGATCCGACAGCCCCGCCACCCTCGTCTGCATGGCCCGTTTCTACAGAGACGGAACTGTCGTCGAAAAGGATCCGGCCAAAGCGCTGAAGCTTATGAGAGAAGCGTATTCCAGGGGCGCCGCCGGAGTGAGAAACGAACTGACGGACATGCTTCTGGCCGAAGAAACCCGCGCCTGCAATAAGGAGGCTTTCGCCGTCGCCAGCGGCAATCCGTCGGATCCGTGGACGGCTTACCGTCTCTCCAGAATGTACAGGGATGGGATCGGGACCAGAGCGGATCTGGATAAAGCGATAGAATTAATGCGCGAAGCCCGTAACGGAGGCGTAAGGTCCGCCATCGGAGAACTGGACGACATGCTTGTCGCCCGCGGAAGACCGGAAGACCTCAGGGAGGCGTTCGATAACGAACAGGCGGAAGCCGGGAAGGGAAACGTCTGGGCGTACGGAAGGCTGGCCAGAATGTACCGCGACGGCAAGGGCGCCGGGAAAGATCCGGCCAAGGCCGAAGAACTCATGAGAAAAGCATACGAAGGCGGCGTTTCCTGGGCCGGAGACGAGCTGGAACTTATGCTCGGACAGGATGCGGATAAAAACGGAAGGAAATCCAGATGCCGTATAAAGTTTCGGTGATCGTGCCTGTTTTCAATAAATCGGAGTATCTCCACCAGTGCATCGGAAGCATTCTGACGCAGTCCCTGAAGGATCTGGAGATAGTGTGCGTCGACGACGGCTCCACGGACGATTCTCCGGTTATCCTGAAGAATTACGCCGCCAGACATCCCAATGTAAAGATAATAACGCAGCCGAACACCGGCGTCTCCGCCGCCCGCAACGCCGGAATAGACGGCTCCTCCGGAGAATACATCGCGTTTATGGATCCGGACGATTTCTATCCAGACAAGGGCATACTGGAGCTGCTATGCTCGGAAGCCGACAGGAACGGAGTCATGATCTGCGGGGGATCCATGAGCAGCCTCAGGGACGGCCGCGTAATAACCGCCTTCGACGGCCTGAATGCGGGATACGTTTTCAAAGAGAGCGGAATAGTCAGTTATTCCGATTACCAGTTCGATTACGGATTTTTCAGATTCATTTACAAAAGGAAATTTCTGGACGATAATGGTCTGAGGTTCCCGTTCTACGTCAGATACCAGGATCCGCCGTTTTTCGTCAGAGCCATGGACGCCGCCGGCTCGTTTTACGCAGTTAAAGAGATAACTTACCGCTACAGGGAAGCGTACAAGGATATCCAATGGAACATAGCTAAAAAAACCGACAGGCTGAAAGGGCTCGCGGACAACCTCGCCCTGGCCGCGGAGAAAGGGTACGCCCGTCTTTTCCGTCTGACTCTGGACCGCGTTGCGGTCAACGAAGATATGATAATGAACGACTGCGATCTGTCAGATTCTCTCATTCTCGCCGGAATGCTGGATTCTTTCGTCTCCGCATGCGGAGGATACAGAGAGAGCGAACTCAGATCCATGGCGGATACCCTGAGGAAACAGGCGTTCAGCGGCAGGAATCCCGGCATCTCGGTCGTGGTTCCGGTGTTCAACGTCCAGAATTATATCGGAACCTGCCTCGAAAGCATCAGAAGCCAGTCTTTTACGGATTACGAGGTGATATGCGTCGACGACGGCTCCTCAGATCGCAGCGCGGATATCTGTTCGGAATACGCCGGGAGAGATCAGAGGTTCAGGTTGATCCGCAAATCGAACGGGGGTCTGTCCTCCTCCCGCAACCGCGGTGCGGAAACCGCTTCGGGAGAGTATCTGTATTTTCTGGACAGCGACGACTCCATAACCCCGGACGCTTTGAAGGAATTATACGATCTGATGAGAAGAGAAAAGCTGGATATCGTGTGTTTCGATGCGGAGACCGTTTTCGAATCCAGGAAAATTGCCGAAGCCTTCCCCTGGTACGAGGACTATTACAGGAACCGGAACGTGAGATCGGAGCCGATGTCCGGTCCGGAGCTTCTGAGATGCTTCACAGAGTCCGGAGACGACGTCTACCGCACCGCGGTCCAGCTCTGCATGTTCTCGAGGGATTTCTATGTGCGCAGCGGCCTGAGCAACTACGACGGGATTCTTCACGAGGATAATCTTCTGACGTTCCAGGCTCTGATGGCGGCTGAACGCGCGATGTACGTTCCCAGAGCGTATTACAGAAGGCTGATTCGCGGAAACTCGATAATGACCAAGAAAGGCTCGTTTAAAAATCTCTACGGATACGCCATATGCGCCTACGAGATAATGAGCAGGTTCGGAGACACCGGGCCGGGAAAGAGAGAAACCGAACGCATCTGCGGAGTCTTTCGCAACATAATCTCGGATCGCAGGTTCCCCGCCGCCGAGAAAGAGCGGATCAACACGATGTCCGTGACGGACAAGATAAAATTCGCCGCCGTTCCG